>JAYVXB010000388.1:0-5330 GCA_043785585.1 Deltaproteobacteria bacterium
GCCGAGCGTCGCGAGCGTGCCTGCCGTGTCCACGTCGCCACCGCGCGCGCCGAGCGCGATGTTCGCGGCGAGCGTGTCGGCGAGGAGCGGCGCGTCTTGGGGAACCCACGCGAACGGTCGTGACGCCGGCCCCGCGTCGGCGCTCGCGAGCGATTCACCGCCAAAGACGACGTCGCCTGCGAGCGCGCGATCGAGGCCGAGCAGCGCGCGAAGCAGCGTCGTCTTCCCCGCGCCGGTCGCGCCTGCGATCGCGACGATGGATCCCGCAGGGACGCGAAAGGAGATCGCTGTGCGCGACGCACCGCGCGGCAGCACGAGGCCGCGCACGTCGAGATCCGCGAGTGGCCACGCGAGATCGCGCGTCGGTGCTTCGACGACGACGTCATCGCTCTTCGATTCTCCGCCCGTCGCCGCGCGAAGCTCGTCGTGCGCGACCGAAGCGCGCGCGAGCGCGAGGCGCGCCTCGGCCAGATCGCGCAGCGGGCGGTAGGCCAGGAAGAACGTGACCGCGAACGCGAGGATCGCGCCGCCGCTCCCCACGTGACCGAGCCAGCCCGATCGCGCCGCCGCAAGCGCGCATACGACCGCCGCCGCGCCGAGCCACTCGTTCGCGCCGCTCATCGCAGCCGCACCCGCCGCGAGCCGCGCACCGCGTGCCGCGATCGCTTCGCCGATCGACGCGACGCTCGCGCGTACCTTCCGCTCCGCGCCGTACGTCACCCAGAGCTCGGCGTGGCGCGCCGCTTCGTCCGTCGCTTCGAGGAGCGCCGCGCCTTCGTGCGATGCGCGCGCGCTTGCGTGCTTGTACCGACGTCGCGCCGCGCCGAGGAGCGCCGACAGCGGCGCGAAGATCGCGATCGCGACGAGCGCGAGCTTCGGCGCGAGCGCGAGGAGCACGACGACGAGCGCCGCGAGCTGCACGATCGCGCGCACGCCGCCGAGCACTCCGACCTCGAGGCCGACTTGTACGTCACGCACCTCCGCCGTCATCGCCGCCACGCGCCGCGCGTGCGTCGGCGACGCCTCACCCTGATCGCCGTGTCGTGGCCGCCGCAAGCGATGTACAGCCAGGAGGCCGTCCAGTACTGCGAGCCGGAGTGCGGCTCCGACGTCCGCGGCGATACGTGCCTGAACATACGAGGCGTAGATTCCTCCGCCGACCTTGACCGTGACGGCGGCGAGCCCCACGCACGCCAGGGAAAATGCCGTCTCCAGCGGGGCGCCGCGTTGGCCCAGGGGGCTGGATCGCCACGCCTCCACTCCAGCGCCGTCCGCAGCGACCAGAGCCACGCCCGCCGCGGCAAGGGCCAGCGCAGCATGGCCGGCCGCGTGCATCGAAATCGCCAGTCCGAATGCGACGGCCTGCCGCGGGCGACGCAGCACCCTCCGCAGCTCTCGCGCGTAAAACGGAAACAGGCCTACGCTCTCCAACGTATCTTCCTTGGCTCGGACAACGAACGCAACCGCACGCCGGAACATCCGATGATTAGGATGTGAGAAGATGTCGAGGCGGTGAGCGACGGCAACGGGCCGGCGCCACCATAGTTGGGGGAGGAGTCAGCGACCGAGAAATGACCAAACCTGCATCGGGCACATTGCGAAATCGCAAGCGCGCGAGCTCGGCCGCTCGGGCGCAACGGTCTAGCTCCATGATTTCCAAGAAGACACCAGAAGCAGCGCGACGCTCCGGCAAGGGTACGAAACCTGCACCCTCCGTCGCACAATCCAAGCAGCGCCCTGCGACGTCCCCCGTCGCAACGAAAGCGGGACAATCGCCCCGCCCCCTCGGCAAGCACACGGACACTTCGCGTGCGGCCACCCAGTCGAAACGCAGCCGTGAATCCGTGTCGGTGGAGGATCGCCCTACCGACGCATCAGGAACGCCGGCATCCAGCCGTACATCCGAGGGAGCGAAGATGAGCAAGTCGAAGAACAGCGCGGCGCGCGTGGTGGCACCGGCGGACCGACAGGCGCCTGCGAAGGCGCGCGTGTCTGCCCCGCTCGACGACGACGCAGAGCCCGAGAGCACGCGCGTCCCCGCTGCGAGCGCGACGCCAGACCTCGACGTCGTCGCCGAAGAAGAGTTCGACGCCGAGGCGACGGTCACCGAAGCGATCGTGCACGATCTCGAGCCGCCCGCGCCGCGCAAGCCGCCGTCGGACAAAGAGATCGAAGAAGGCGGCGGCGACAGCATGCTCGCGCGCTACTTCCGCGAGATGGCGACGCACCCCGTGATGGGGCCGGAGGAAGAGCTCCAGACGGCGATCGCGGTCGAGAACGCGGAGATCGAGCACTGGGTCACCATCTTCAGCTACATGCCCGCGGCGGAGTACGCGCTCGAGTCGCTCGAACGCGATCTCCCGGTCGGCGAAGAAGCGCTCGAGCTGCCGCAGCTCGCGGACATCAAGAAGATCCTCAAGGCGGCGAAGAAGCAGCGCAACAAGCTGACGCGCGCGCAGGAGAAGCGCTGGAAGGACACGTGCGTCTCGCTCGCGCGCGCCATTCGTCTCGCGGACAGCGATCGCCTGTGGATCGCGCACTGCGAGGACGTCACGCGAAAGCTCGGCGCCGAGCCCGACGCCGACGAGCAAGATGCCCGGCTCGATCTCGATCAGACCGATCTCCCCGAGGTCTCGGATGTCCCCGCCGTGTTGGATGGCGCCGAAGTGCCCGAAAGCGTCGTCGAGGAGGTCGAGACCACCGTCGCCCTCACGGCCGCGCAGCGCAAAGCTCCGCTCCGCGTGATGGTGAAGATCCCCGCGACGCGCGACTACAAGAAGTACTGCGACAAGATGGGCTCGGCGCTCATCCGCTCGAAGATCGTCAAGAACAAGTTCGTGAAGGCGAACCTGCGCCTCGTCGTCAGCATCGCGCGCCGCTACAACCGCGGTCGCTTGCCGCTCATCGACCTCATTCAAGAGGGCAACATCGGCCTCATGAAGGCAGTCGAGCGCTTCGATCACACGCGCGGGTACCGCTTCTCGACGTATGCGTCGTGGTGGATTCGCCATGCGATCAGCCGCGCGCTCGCGGACAAGGGGCGCGCGGTCCGCATCCCGGTGCACATGCTCGACACGCACAACCGCATCGCGCGCGCCACGCAGGCGGTCATCGCGCGCACCGGTCGCGAGCCGACGCTCCCCGAGCTCGAGAAGGAGACGGGCATCCCGCAAGAGAAGCTCGACAAGGTCAAGGGCTCTTGGGCCGAGACGCCGTTCTCCCTCGATCGCCCGGTCGGCGACGAAGACGGACGCAAGTTCATCGATTTTCTCCAGGACGAGGCGACGCTGTCGCCGTACGACTCGCTCGCGAACCAGAAGTGGAGCGCAGAAGTGCGACGCCTTCTGACGACGCTCACGCCGATCGAGTCGCGCATCATTCGCTGGCGCTTCGGTCTCGACGACGAGGACGAGCTCACGCTGAAAGAGATCGGCGACAAGTACAACCTGTCGCGCGAGCGCATTCGTCAGCTCCAAGAGCAGGCGCTCGGCAAGATCCGCAAGCACATGCGCGAATAATAGCGACCGCAGCGGCTCGACACCGCTTGCGCTCGTCGCGCGTCGTGCCCACGCTTGGGTTAAGCCAAGGGGGTGCGCCATGCCGGCTTCCATCGAGCTCAAAGAAGGCGAGCTGATCGTCCACATCCACGGATGGGACAAGGTTCGGGCGATGCGCGGGACGCTTTCGGTCCCGCTCGCGCACGTCACCGGAGCGCGCGCGCATCCGGAGGAGGCGTGGTTCGACGACGTCATCGTCAACTCGTTCAGCGGTGTCGGCGTCTACATTCCGGGCCTGCTCGCCGTGGGGACCGTCGACCTCGCCGACGGGCGCTCGTTCTTCGATGTGCACGATCCGAAGAAGGCGATCGCGATCGATCTGCAGCACGAGCACCTTCAGCACCTCGTCGTCGAGCTCGACGACGAGACGCCCGAAGAGGCCGTGCACCGCATCGAGCGCGTGTTCGACGGCGGGCCTACGCCCGCCACAAACGCCGGGCAATGAGCTCGACGAGCTTGTCCGCGGCGGCGCGGGCGCCGTCCTGGTGCCCGCCGATCTTGTTGAAGAAGATCGAGAACGCGATCGGCCCTTTTCCCGGCGGTCCGAGCACGTAGCCAGAGAGCGCGATCACGTCGTCGAGCGTCCCCGTCTTCGCGCGCACTTTGCGGCGCGTCGAGTCCATCCGAAATCGTTTGTGCAGCGTGCCGTCGACGCCGCCGACGGCGAGCTGCGCGAGAAACTCCGGCTGGAGCGCCGTGTCGCGCCAGACGTAGCGAAGGAGCGTCGCCGCGCTGTGCGCCGTCACGCGGTTCGCGTCGAAGAGTCCCGAGCCGTTCTTGATGACGACGCCTTTGTCGTTCGCGCCGATCTTCTCGAGCCACGTGGTGATGACCTCGGCCGCGTCGGAGCTCTTCGCGGGGCGCGTCTTCGCCTCGCCGCCGATCGTCTTGAAGATCATCTCTGCGTAGAAGTTGTCGCTGTTCTTGCCGACCGCGTAGAGAAGCGCCGAGAGCGGAGCCGACTGATGCCGGACGATCACGTGCCCGCTTTCCTTCCCGGCCTTCACGTCGCCGCTGACCTTGATCTCGGCGCGCTCGAGCAGCGCCTTCAGCGCGTAGCCGGCGAGGAGCGTGGGATCTTCGACGCGCTTCGTGAAGCGGACGACGCGCGAGCCCTCGCCGACGGCGCCGCCAATGCGAGCCGACATGCGCTGCCCTTTTCCCGCGAGCGCGACGGTGACGTTGTCGGCGCCTTTGTCTCCGGTGCGGATGCTCCCTTCGACGTCGACGAAGCCGGGCGGGTCGAACGAGGCTTGCGCGGTGCCGCCGGATCCGCTCGCTGGGCGAATCGTGAGGATGATGCAGTTCTCGTTGAGCGCGACGGCGCTGACGGGCGCGCGGAAGTAGCTCCACTCGTTGGGCTGCTGCTCGAACGCGGGCGGCGTGGTCTGCTCGTCGTAAAATTGCTGATCGACGACGACGTCGCCATCGACCCGATGGACGCCGTACGTGCGAAGCTCGTTCACCATCGCGCTCAGGTCCGCGGTCGTCAGCGAAGGATCCCCATGCCCTCGAATCACGAGGCCACCCGCGACCGCGTCCTTCTTGAGCGTGCCACTGAGCGACGTCTCGTAGCGATGATCGCCGCGAATCATCGCGAGCGCGGCGGCGGCGGTGTAGATCTTGGCGTTGGAAGCGGGATTGAGGGGGAGATGCTCGTTCGTCGACGCGAGGTAGCGACCGGTGTCGACGTCGATGATCGCGATGCCGACCTGCGCGCTTTTGAAGATGCCGTCGTGGGCGATCGCACGGACGGCGGCCTCGAGCTCGGGA
>JAYVXB010000389.1:0-5325 GCA_043785585.1 Deltaproteobacteria bacterium
TCGACGACATCGCTGCCACCGACGAACGCGGGCGCCGACGGATCGCCGGCGGCGCTTCAAGCGGAGATCGTCCGACGCGGCGTTCAGCTTCGCTACGAGGGCGTGCGCACCTGCTACGAGCGCGGGCTCGCGCACGCGCCGACGATGCGCGGGCGGGTCGTCGTGCGCTTCGTCATCGCGGGCGACGGCTCGGTGTCGAGCGTCGAAGACGGCGGGTCGACGCTCCCTGACGCGACAGCCATCGGCTGCGTGCTCGACGTCTTCCGCGGGCTCGTCTTCCCGAAGCCGAGCGGCGGCGCGATGACGATCGTCTATCCGATGCAGTTCGAGCCGGACGAAGTGGATCGGTGAGGAGCGCGCTTTCATGATCACTCCGCCGTCGAGCGGCCGCGTGAGGCACATGCGCTCGGCCTGCTCGATCGCCGTCCTCGCGAGCGTCCTCGTCGCGACGCGTGCGCACGCGCAGACCGAGCCCGGTCCTCGCGAGGACAGCGCGTTCGACGTGATGAACCTCATGACGCGCCACGGGCTGCACGACATCCACGAAGAGAGCTGGAACGCGTACGGCCAGCTCACGTACATCTCGTCGTGGAAGCTCCCCTTCTCCGCTGCCTATACCAACGCGAATGGCAGCCCGAATTCACTCGTGACCGAGGCGGAGCGAAGCTTCACGGCGAGCGCCACGCTCTACCTCGGCGTCCGCCTCTGGTCCGGCGCGGAGGCGTACTTCGTACCGGAGGTCATCGCCGAGAAACCGCTCTCGGGTTTGCACGGGCTCGGCGGCGCCATCCAGAACTTCGAGCTGCAGAAGACGGGATCCGCGACGCCGCAGATCTACCGTTCGCGCGCGTACCTCCGTCAGACGATCGGCCTCGGCGGCAAGCGTGTCGTCCGGACGTCGGATCCGTCGCAGCTCGGCACCGTCGTCGACAGCAGGCGCCTGGTGATCACCGCCGGCAACTTCAGCATCCTCGACTTCTTCGACAAGAACAGCTTCTCCGGCGATCTCCGCCGCACGTTCTTCAACATGGCGTTCATGACGTACGCCGCCTACGACTTCGCGGCCGACGCGCGCGGGTACGCGTGGGGCGGCGCCGCCGAGCTCGTGTGGGACGACTGGGCGCTTCGAATCGCGCGCCTCACGCCGCCGCAGGATCCGAACCAGCTCGCGCTCGATTTCCGGATCGACAAGCACTACGGCGACCAAGCGGAGATCGAGCACGCGCACAAAATCCTCGGGCGCGACGGCGTGGTTCGGGTGCTCGCTTATCGCAACCGCGAGAACATGGCGCGCTTCGACGACGCCGTCGCGACGTACAAATCCGATCCGACGAAGAATGCCGCCGCGTGCACGACCTTCAACTACTTCAACTACGGCTCGGGCAACGCGACGGCGCCGGATCTGTGTTGGGCGAGGAAGGCGAACGTGAAGGTCGGCATCGGCGTCAACCTCGAGCAGCACATCACCGAGGACATCGGCGTCTTCTTGCGCGCGATGATCTCCGACGGCAGGACCGAGGTCTATTCGTTCACGTCGACGGATCAATCGTTGTCGTTCGGCGCCGTCGCCAAGGGCGCGATGTGGAGACGACCGAGCGACATCGCCGGCGTCGGCCTCGGGATGGGATGGATCTCGCGGCAGCACGCCGAGTACTTGCGGCTCGGCGGCATCGACGGGTTCATCGGCGACGGGAACATCAACGCGGCGATGGAGAGCGTCGTCGAGCTCTTCTACAGCTTCAACGTCTTCAGCACGATCTGGCTGACCGGTGACTACCAGCGGATCACGAACCCCGCCTTCAACGCCGACCGGGGGCCCGTCGACGTCCTCGGCGCGAGGATCCATGCCGAGTTCTAAGGCCGCTCTCGCGTTTGCGATGGCGCTCGGGGTCGCCGGTGCGTGGTCGTCGCGTGCGAACGCGCAGCAGGCGGCGCGCGGCTTCGCGGTCGAGCGCTTCTACCCGTCCGCGCCGGGCGGCGGCTGGCTCGTGATGGACGCGCTCGACATGCGCGGCGAGCTCGGAGGTGCGATCGCGATCTCCGGCGGCTATGCCCACGCGCCGCTCCGCGTGTCCACGACGGGCGGCGGCGATCGCGTGGCGCTCGTGTCGCATCAGTCGTTCGCGGCGGTGGCCGTCGCGGCGACGTACGACCGGTACCGCGTGTACCTCGATTTGACGGGACCGCTCGCCGTCGGAGGCGACAGCGGCAGCGTCGGCGGGTACGCGCTCACCGCGCCGTCGGTTCAAGCAGGCAACGATTCGTTCTCGGACGTGCGCATCGGCTTCGACGCGCGGCTCCTCGGAGGCGCGACGAGCGCGTTTCGGTTGGGCGCGGGCGTGCAGCTTCTCGTCCCCTCGGGCGTCGGGGCCGACTACGTCAGCGACGAGACGTACCGTGCGATGGGTCGCGTGCTCTTCGCAGGGGACGTTGGGCTCTTCGGGTACGCCGGTCACGTCGGCGTGCACCTTCGCTCGCGCGACGAAGGGCCGACGGCCGGCGCTCCGCAAGGCAACGAGCTCCTCTTCGCCGTCGCCGCGGGTCCCCGATTCGCGGTGACCGCGGACGCGCAGACCGTCGTCGTCGTCGGCCCCGAGATCTTCGGCGCGACCGCGTTTCGATCGTTCTTCAGCACGAACGCGACGGGCCTCGAAGCACTCTTGAGCGGACGAATCGAAGGCGCTGGCGAGCACCGCGCGCAGCTCCGCGTGAAGCTGGGCGCGGGCGGCGGGCTGAACCCGCACTTCGGCGCGCCGGAGTGGCGCATGGTGTTGGCGATCGAGCTCTTCGATCGAGGCCTTCGCCCACCTCCGCCCGCGTCCCCTCGATGAGCGACGGAGCGATCGGAGCACTCAGGTGGGCGGGACGCTCGCACGCGTCGTGCGACGTCGGACGAGCGCGTCGAGCAAGTCGTACGTCGTGATGATGCCGACCAAGCGTCCGCTCGCGACGACGGGTAGGCAGTTGAGCTTGTTGAGTCCCATCTGCGCGGCGGCCGCCTCGATGAGCTCCTCGGGGGTGATCGTGAGCGGGTTCGTCGTCATCGCGTCGGCGACGGCCATCTCGAGGAGCGCGGGGATCGTCGCGCCGAGGCGTCCGATGTCGGACAGGGAGATGACGCCGACGAGGCGCGCGTCGTCGACGACCGGCACGTGGCGGAAGCCGTTTTCGACCATGATCGCGTAGGCGTCGCCGACCCTGGCCGTGGATTCGATCGTGCGCGGGTCGAAGGTCATCACGTCGAACACCTGCGTCGCGCGAATGGCCATGGAGATGATCGAACTAGAGCCCGCTCTCGGGCGCGATGCAACCTTCCGTATTCCGCCTTGACCGCCGTCGATGCGTACGTGAGAGTTGCCATCCGCTGACTCCTACGGACGGCGCTCACGAGGTGAACGTGTCGGAGGAGATCTTCGGAAGACGATCGGTCGCAGCGGCGGTACCGCCGCGCACCGAGGCGCGTTGGGTCGCGGAGGCCGAGCGGCTCCATCGTCGGTACCAAGTCGAGATCGTCGAAGCGCTCGGGCTCTGTCCGTGGGCCGCGCGCGCACGCCTCGACGACGCCTTTCGCGCGCGCGTGTTGCTTCAAACCGATACCGACGTCGGGGCGACGCTCGAAGCGATCGACGCATTCGACGCCGACGCGCGCGTCGACGTCGCCGTCGTCGTCTACCCGCGCTTCGAGATCGGCCGCGTCGATTTCGAAGGGTTCGTCGCGCAGGTCCGACAAGCGGACGTCGCGCGGCATCCGGTCGGCCGCGCGCCGTTCGTCTCCGCCGCGTTCCATCCGGGAGCGATGCCGGACACCCGAGACGCGGAGCGCATGATCCCGTTTCTCCGGCGCACGCCCGATCCGACGATCCAGCTCCTTCGAAGCAGCCTCCTCGACCGCGTCCGCGCGGGGACGCCACAAGGCACGCAGTTCATCGATGCGCGCACGCTCGACATCGACATCTCGGCGTTCGCGCCGCTGCCGCTCCGCGAGCGCATCGCGCGCGCGAATCAGACGACCGTCGCGCGCGTCGGCATCGACGAGCTGATGCGACGCTTCGACGACATCGCCGACGACCGCGCGCGCTCGTACCGCGCGCTCGATGCGGGCGAGCGCGTGCCGTGATCGCGGCGTAGCTGTCGCGTGACCGCGCTCTTCCGTGGTCTCTGCAGCATCACGCGCACGAAGCGGCGGCGCTTCCTGTGGTGCGCGTGGTGGAGCGGCGAGCCGATCGAAAATCCGTTCCGTCCACCTGACGCATGGAGCGGCGGGGCGCGCACCGAGGACGAGGCCAAGGCCTGCGCCGAGCGTGCGGCCGGGGGACCGCTGAATTCGATCGAGGGCCGTTGGGCCGGCGCGTGGATGCGCGTTCGCGCGGGGATGCCGCCGTTCGTCGAACGTGTCGAGCGTGCGTCGGCGAGCCAGTCTCCGAAGAACGACGGCCCGCACGCGATCCTCGGCGTGCAGCCGGGCGCGACGATGGAGGAGATCAAGGCCGCGTTCCGGAGCAAGGCGCTCGAGCACCACCCCGACCACGGCGGAGACGCCGCCGCGTTCATCGAGGTGAAGCGCGCGTACGACGGGATCGTGCGACGTCGCGCGCGCAAGGGGCGCTGACGTTGCCGTGCTAAGCACGACGGCCATGCCGACTTGGACCGTTGCTGCGTTGTTCGCGAGCCTCTGCTTCGCGCTCCACTACCTGGCGCTGAGGGCCGCGACCGGAAAGATCGCCGATGCGTTCGGTGGCTTTCTCCTCGAGGCCGCGGCGACCGTCGGGCTCCTCTTGCTCGTCGCGCTCGGACCGAAGTCGTCCGTGGCGACGACGACCAGCGGAATCGTTTGGTCGTGCGTCTCGGGGGTGTGCATCACCGGTGGCGTCACGCTCCTCTTCATGTCGCTCCGCCTCGGCGGTCCGGTCGCGGGAACGGGCACCATCGCGCTCGGCGGCGGCGTCACGCTCGCCGCGCTCGTGTCGCCACTCCTCTTCGCGGAAGCGTTCACGTTGCGTCGCGCGCTCGGCGTCGGCTGGGGTGCCGTCGCGATGTTGCTCCTCGCGACGGAGCAGAAGAGCTGATCGATCAGATCAACAGCGCCAACAAATCTTCCTTCGTGATCCCCCCCGCGCCGCTCGCCTCTCCGAGCGCGACGTCCGCGACCCTGCGCTTCTTCTCCTGAAGCGCGAGGATCCGCTCCTCGACCGTGTCCTTCGCGACGAGGCGGTACACCATCACGGGACGCTCTTGCCCGATGCGATGCGCGCGGTCCGCCGCTTGGTCTTCGACCGCGGGGTTCCACCACGGGTCGAGGAGGAACACGTGATCCGCGGCCGTGAG
>JAYVXB010000390.1:0-16285 GCA_043785585.1 Deltaproteobacteria bacterium
GACCCAGAAGCCGACGCCGCCGCACGCCTCGACGATCTTTTCGTAGCGCGTGTAGTCGAGCGCGGTCGCGACGGCGCGCTCTGCGCCGTAGATTTCGACGTGGCCTCGACGAATCTGCGTCCACCCCGCGTTGGAAACACGAAGTGCATGGAGCCTCCAGGCCGCGTGTCCTCCGCGCCGTATTCAGGACACGCCGTCGCCGCGGAAGTCCCAAAGAACCGCGCCGCGCGCGCGCGCTATTTCTTCTCGACGAAGCGGCGCGCTTCGGCGATCTCGGGGCGCGTGCCGTCACCGTGCCCGGCGAGCGCGAGGAGCGCAGTGAAGTGCGCGCGCGCTCCTGCCGCGTCGCCGGCGAGCGCGGCACAATGGCCGGCCCCGTACAGCAGTGTGAAGCGCGACGGAAAATCACGGAGCGAGACCTCGAACTCGGCGCGCGCCTCGGCGGGTCGGCGCTGCTCCATGAGCATTTCGCCGAGCAGCTCGCGAGCAGGAATCACCGCGCCAGGCGTGACGGGATGCTTGCCCAAGAGATCCTCGAGCTCCGCCGCCTTTCGCATTTGCTCGAGCGCCCCCGCCTGGTCACCGCGGCTTTGCGCGAGCCATGCGGCGGCGGCCATCGCCTGCATCTGCACCTGACGTGCGAAGAACGCGAACCGCGGATCCTTCAGGCTGTCTGCGAGCGCGCGCAGCCGTTCGACGGCGCGGCCCGCGCGCTCCGCGTCGCCCGAGCGCGCGGCGCCGATGGCCCTCGCGAAGTCGACGTTCGCCGCCGCGAACGCCATCTGCGCGACCACGGGCGGGGGATCGGGGAGCACGGCGGCCTCCGCCCACTGTCGGCGCTCGAGCGCGTACCGCGCGGGGATGGCGCCGAGCGCGTACGAGCCTGCGATCTCGCGCCCCGGATACGTCTCGGTCACGGCCCGCACGCGCTCGACAATCGCGAGCGCCTTCGTGTCCTCGGCGGACTGCAGGTAGGCGTACGCGAGGTAGTCGAGCGCGTGGAGCTCCTCGGTCTCCGTCGCGCTGCGCCCGCGAAGGAGCTGGTAGCGATGCGATGCGTTCGCTGACGCGAGGGTTGCTCGCGGTCGACTCGTCCCAGAGGCCGAGCCGCGTGAAGATGTGCGACGGCATGTGGAGCGCGTGAGGCACCCACGGCGCGAGGCCCGCGTACGCGCGCGCCGCGGGCAAGCCGCGCGTCGCGAGCTCGGGATAGTCGTAGCCGTGAATCAAGTAGTGCGCGACGCCGGGGTGGTTCGGCTGCGAGACGAAGAACGGCTCGAGGAGCGCGGTCGCCTTGAGTTGGTTCGCGTACGTCTTGTCGGTCGGCGGCGCGGTCGCGAGGAGCGCGAGGGCGTAAAACGTCGTCGCCTCGACGTCTTGGGGATGGCGCGCGTGGACTTGCGCCATGGCCTGCTCGTACGCGAGCGCGCGACCGCGGATGTCGCCCGCGACGACGCCGTGACACGTCTGCGCGGGCGCTTTCGGATCCCCCGCCGCGTGCGAACGGTAGAACGCCGCCATCGCGGCCACGAGGTCGCGCTCGAGTGGGAGTGACGCCGCGAGCGCGCTCGCTTTCTCCGACGCCTCGAGGCCGAGCTTGAAATCCTCCGCGTCGGGAGCCGACCAGATCGGATGCCAATACGTCATCGCGATCCCCCACTGGGCCATCGCGCACGACGGATCGGCGATCGCCACGCCGCTGAAGACGCGACGAGACTCCTCGTAGAAGAACGAATGAAGGAGCGCGACGCCGCGTTGAAATTCGGGAGCGACCTTCGCGGCGCACGAGATCGGCAGGTCGATGCGACCGACCTTGCTGAGATCGCCGACCGCGGGCGGCTCGGACGCAGCCTTGCCCTTGGACGCGGTCACGTCGTTCGCGTCGCCGCGCGCGGCGGGGGGCGGCGCCGTGGCGCACGCGGCTAGCGAAGCAAGGAGCGCCAGGCGCACGAACGAACGCACGGATTGCATATCGATACCCTCCCGACGTCTGTCGACTGAGGCGCCTACCTTCGCATCGGCGCGGACCGCATGTCGACGCCATCGTTCAGACTGGACTCTGCAAGTGTTCGGAATCGTCGAGTGTGGGTGCCACACGCTGACCACTCGAATGACCGGGTGTCGACTCTCCCGGTGCCATTCGATCGGGTTTCGTTCCCCACAACGAGAAGAGGTTCGGATGGGAAATGCGGCAGGCAAGCAAGAGACACAGATCGTCGGGCGCTACGCGATCGACGGAGAGATCGCGACGGGCGGTATGGCGAGCGTCCACTACGGCTCTTCGTCGGCGCGCTCCAGCGTTTCCCGCGTGTCATCCGAACGGGGCCTAGGGGTTGCTCCCGCCGGGTGCTAGCTTCCGCTTTTGCGGACCAGAGGCAATGGCTCGCCAGGGGGGACGTCCATGTCGCCGAAGCTCCGTTCGTTGGTTGCGCTCAGCCCGCTGCTCCTCGCGCTCGTCGCGTCCGACGACGCCGATGCCGACGTGGTCCTCCCGCCGGATCTCTACTCGGTGCACCATTCGACGACGCCGCCGCTCACGCTGCCGCCCGAGCCGCCGCTCCCCGCCGGGTGCGTGAAGCCGACGGCGGAGAACTGCGCCGACTCGGCCTGGCTCGCGAGCGACGCGTGCGCGAAGGACTCCGGCAAGACGACCGCGATTCGCACGCTCTGCAACTGGACGATCCTCAAGGCGTGGAACGACGCGAACTCCGGGATCGACCCGACGATGTTTCCGAAGAGCGCGCCGAACACCGTCTTCCCGCCTCCGCTGATGACCCCTGCGCAGCGCATCGAGCACGGTAAACACCTCACCGCGCAGCCCAGCTCCCGACCGGGCGAGAAGCGACGCTTCCCCGGAATGGCGCCGCACGGACAGATCGGCGTGAGGACCCCGAGCCCGGCGACGCTCGCGCTGACGCCGAAGACCGCCCGTGGCGGCGGCGGAAGCTACGCGACGCTCGCCGTTCCGCACATCGTACCGTCGCTCGATCGCGTGCATCGCGACGTCGGGACGTTCCGCGGCGTCGCCGCCAAGAACGTGGCCGGCAACCGCGTGCTCACCGAGCGCGCCAGCGGCGTCTCGGCGATCCTGTTCGATCGTCCGCCGTTCGTGTCGGCGACCGATTCGGTGTCGTCGTGCGAGGAGTACGCGTACAAGCGCTGGGGCGACTACTCGCGCTACTCGTTCGGCGCCAAGCGACTCGGCCGAAATTATCGACAGGCGTACAACCTCGCGATGGATCCGAGATCGCCGTCGTTCATCAACAAAGCGACGCTGAAGCAGATCGGCGTGGGTCCGATGCCTCGCCAGATCGGCCCGATGTTCCAGTACCTGCCTGTGAACGCGTTCATCGCAGGTGGCGTCGCGTGGCTCGATCGCGCGCCGTCGACCACGGACGGGCGTGGCAAGGCGCTGATCACCGATCTCCAGAAGGCGACGGTCAAGGCGCTCGTCGCGGTGACGCATCCGCTCCAAGCGAGGACCGACACGACGCCGCTCGGGCTGCATCGAGAGATGAAGGCGCTTTTCGACTCGAAGTATGATCCGCTCGACGACGAGCTCGACGACATCGCCAAGCGCACGTCGATCTACTTGAACCTGCTGCACCAGCGAGCCGCGATGGCGATCGAGGATGTGTGCACGCTTCCCAGCGATCCGTGCCATCGGTGTACGGCGTGGGTGCCTCCGCCGCCCAACATGCCGTCCGGGCTCCAGGGGTTGCGCGACAAGATGGGCGGCGGCCCGGTCATCAATCCGGCGGACCTGAAGGATCGCTTCCACGGCGACTCGAAATACGCGTCCTTCGCGGCGCTGACGCAGATCCAGGCCACCGCGGCGAGCGTCGCGACGCTGCGTGCGGCGGCAGGGGCCGCCGGCGGCGGCGGCGGCGGGCTCAAACAGAAGGGCGCTCCGGACTATGGGCAGATCCGGCGAGGCGGTCCGCAGCCGCAGGTTCCGCCGCTCAAGTCGGGGCAGGCGCAATCGCCGCAAGCGCAGACGGCGCAGTCGCAGTGCATGACCAATCTCGCGGCGAAGCACGCCCAGACGTCGAGCGCGCTCACCGAGCTCGAGCGGCAGCTCACACGGCTGCTCGTCAACGAGCTCGCGTTCGGCGATCGAAGCTGCCTCGCCGATCCGCGCGGCGCCCTCGGCAACCTCTGCGACTGGTCGTACCAACAGTTCGTGCTCACCACGAGCAGCATGTTCGACGCCGACGTCGAGCGCGATTTCGTCGAGTGCCGCGCGCACGTGTCGACCAACGTCGCCGCCGTCGCACCGACGACGCCGGCGCATGCGCAGTTCCCGTTGGTGATGAGGAACGCGGTGAATCAACCCTTCGTCTTCCCGTGCACGCAGCGCCGCGACTTCACGACGAACGCGGCGTCGGTGTGGAAGTTCCTCGATCTCGAGAACGACGAGTGGAAGGGGCGAAGCTGCGAGGCGATGCGCCAGAACACGACCATCGGGCAGCAGCAGGACGCCATTCAGGGCGCGATGACCGGGATCCAGTGGGATCCGGGCTCCGGGAAGATTTACGACAAGAAAGGCGACACGCAGACTCTCGGAGACGCGAGCACGCTCGGCGCGTCGTTCGCGTACGACTCGTCTTGGGAGATGACGAAGACCGGGGCGCCGAAGGACGGAAATCCGATGAAGTCGTGCCGCTTCGTCGGCGCGGCGCACTCGAACGCAGACGCGGCGATTCAGTTCTTCGGTACGGAGTTGAAGCTCGCGACGCTCGACGGCGCGACGAGCACGAGCCCGTCGCCCACGATCTCGATCGCGGCGAGCTACCTCGACATCGACACGATGTCGACGAAGAAGCTCGTTCCGGATCAGACGAACCGCCCGCTGGCGCCGGGCGAATCGTACGTCGCCCATCTCGCGGATCCACCGATGAACCTCGGCGGCATCGAATACAGCTTCTGGTTCACGATCGGGCCGATCCCGATCCACGTCGTCTTCGGCGCCGCCGCCACCGCGGGAGCCGACTACCAGCTCGAAGGATCGGTCGGCGACAACTGCGCCGATCTCGCGCAGTCGTCGGGCTTCAAGCTCGTCGCCGAGGCGAAGCCGTACGTGCGCGCGGATGCGTTCGCCGATGCCTCGGTCGACGTCGGAGTCGCGAGCGCCGGCGTGCGTCTCGATCTCAACTTGATGAGCCTCGCGCTTCCCATCGGTGTGCACGTCACGAGCGCGGCGGATGGGTATCAGCTCAAGAACGGCGGGAAGCTCGAGATCGACATGCTCGCGGGCCACCTTTCGGCGTACGCCGAGGTCGGCGTCAGCCCCCTCGACGTGTCCTACGCCGCCGACATCTTCGGGTGGGACGGGTTTCACACGTCGGTGCCGATCTTCGGCGTCGACAAGGGGCTCACGCAGGACGTCGTTCGCATCGCGATGGCGGGCCGGGTCACGAGCGCGTCGGCGTCGTGCAAGTGCTTCGGCAACCAGTGCTGCTCCAACGTGACGTGCACCATCGCCCAGTGCATGCCCGGAACGGTGGCCATTGGCGGCGAGCGATACACGTGCTCGTTCAACGCGGCGGACATCGCCGCGATGGGGTCCAACGGCTACCAGTGCACGAACTACGTCAAGTAGATGCGGGTGACCCGTCGGGCTGCGATCGTCGTCGCGGCGCTGTCCGCGGGGATCGCAGCGACCGCGTGGTTCGCGACGCGCCCTGCGGCTCCTGCGGCGTCGGCGGTCGACGCGGACGCGGGCGCGGGCACGCCGGAGTGGCCGCGCGGCGTCGAGCGGACGTACGACGTCACCTGGAAGAGCGTCTCGCACGTGGCGCTCGCCGGCGCGCCCGACGCGTCCGCGCCGATGTCGAGCGATCTGGATCTGCATGCGACGCTCGTCGTTCGATCGCACGGCGAGGAGGCGGGCGTGACGTCGCTCGTCGCGCGGCTCACCGCGATCGATCGCGCGCACGTGTCGGCGCTCGGTCGCGACATCCTCCCGAGCGTCGAGGCGGCGCGGTCCGAGCTCGGCGATCGCGACGCCGTCGTCGAGCTCGTCGGCGGTCGCCTCCACGACGTCCGGTTCGCGCCCGACGCGCCGGCGCTCTTTCGCGGAATGATGCGCGCCATCGTCGCCGAGCTGATGGCGGCGCTCGGCGAGCCGGGTCTGGTCGAGACCGCGATCGGTCGCGCGCGAATCGAGCGGCGCGTCGATCCGAAGGACGGCACGCGCGCGCTGACTCGACGGACGCGGTACGAGGCGCTCGAAGCGTTGCCCGACGGGCTCACGCCCGAAGGCGAGCAGTCGGTCGTCGCGAACGGCGTCGTGCAGCGCGATCCGAAGAACGCGATCGTGCGCGTCACGAGCGACGAGGCGGTGCGCGTCGGCGAGCCGGCCGGTCCGATGCGATGGTTCGACGCGACGACGTCGATCGCGTTCGCGCTCGTGCGCACCGAGACGCGCGCGCCCCCTGCGCTCCCGACCTTCCCGGCCAGCGCGGCCGGTGCTCCCGTCGACGACGCGTCGCGCGCGGCGTCGCTCGCGCGGCGAAGCAGCGGCGTCACGCTCGACTCGGTGATCGCCGACGTGCACATCCGCGGCCTCTTGCCGCAAGTCGGAACGACGGAGTGGATCTGGCGCGACTCCGCGTACCTCGAGCTCCACCCCGGCGACGCGGAGACGCTGCTCGCCGAGGTCGGGAGCGAAGCCGATCTCGGCGCGCAGGCGGCCGCGTTCGATCTCGTCGTGATCGCCGGCGCGTCCGAAGGGGAGGCCGCGCTTCGTCGCGCGCTCGCGTCGTGGGCGGCGCGCGATTCGGATTCGTACATCGTCCTCGTGCAACGTGTCGGCTTCCTCGCCGCGCCGAGCGACGCGAGCGTCGACTTCGTCATGACCGAGTACACGAGGTGGCAGAAAAAGCACGACGCGCGTCGCGCCCAAGCGTGCGCGTACACGCTCGGCGCGCTCGCCGCCGCCGTCGCGCACACCGATCGCGAGCACGCGCGGAAAGTGGCCGATCGTCTGGTGATGGATCTCTATGCGGCGAAGACCGATGACGACCGCGCGGCGCTGCTTCGGGGGCTCGGCAACGCGGGGCTCGCGGAGGACGCGGCCGCCGTGACGATTTACGCCGCCGATCCGAGCGACGAGGTGCGCGCGGCGGTCGCGTCGGGGCTGCGAAGGATGCCGTCAGAGAGCGCGGTGGCGACGCTCTTGCGCTTGGTGACCGATCCGAGCGGAGCAGTCGCGCGCGCCGCGATCGCGTCGCTGTTTCGCCACGCGCTCACCGACTCGGCGTGGGGCACGTTGAACGACGCGATCGCCGCTGACCGCATCGGCGACGCAGCGCGCGCCGTCCTCGTCAACGAGCTCGCGCGCCGCCTCGGCGACGATTCACACGTGGAGACGGCGCTCCGCTTGCTTCACGACGCGCGCTCGACCGATCCGCAGCTCAGGATCCGAATCGAGAGCCTCGTCGCGTGGTGAAGCGCTCCGTCGCGACGCGCGGTCACTCGTACGCGCGCGCCGCCGCGCCGATCGCCATCGTCCCCGCGAACGCCATCCCCGCCGAGATGAGCGTCCCGACGCCCGGCGCTGCGCTGATGAGCGTGCGCGCGAGCTCGCGTAGCGCGAAGGATGCGCCGACGTTCACGTCGAGCGCGGCGAACAGCTCGCCTCCGGATTTCATCCCGAGCTCGCGTCCGGAGATCCACGCGATCGCCGTGACCAACATGACCTGGGCCGACGTGATTGGAATAGTCGTGACGGGGATCGTCACCACGGCGATCCCCGCAGAGCGCCGCGACCGCCTTCGCGGCAGGTGGTCGACCCAGGAACTCGACGTGGCGCGGGCGGAGCTCCGTCGGGTACGTCGATTGCGACTATCCGCGCGGCGTCCCACACGAAGAGTTCCTTTTTTCGTGTCGGAATTGGAACGGTCCCTTTCGCGCGCAGACGGCTCGGCGGCATCGTTGCCTCGTAGCGCTCGTCGTCGGCGCTCTCGAGGAAGCGAAAGGCGAGAAGGCAGCCGTAGTGGGGTCGGCGCGCGAAGCGGCGCGGTCCGCGGAGTTCACCTAGTTGGTCTTACGCGCATTTCCGTCCGAACGGACGCGCGTACTCTCTGACCACGTCCAAACGGTGCACGTTCGCGCACGTGGTCCTCGCTCGCCGCAAGGCGACGAAGGCTGCGGCCGCTGCCGCTGCCGCGTCGACGAACCCGCCGGCGACGTCCGCCGGTAACCCCGCTCCTCGGATGGAAGGTGCTCGTCGCGATCTGCGAAGGGCACGGCCAGTGGGATTGGACCAAGCTCGGCGACAAAGACACTGTGCCGCAGCTCGTGTCGGAATTGCAGAAGACACTGATGACCGCGTTCGACCTCCACGAGAAGCCGTTCGAACGGCTGACCCGCAGGCACGGATACAAGCCGAAGTTTCGCGCGTCGCCGGGACCAGGCGCGCGCCAGAGCGAGGACGACAAGAAGGACGAGGGGGATTGGAGTTGAGCCGCGTGGCCGTCGACAGCCCGTCGCCCCCCGTCAGCCCGCGGGTCAACGATGTCCACGTCTGATTTCGAGACCCGGGAAGGATTTGGGGATTCCTCTTCCCGTCCTCCCGTCTTCCTGTTCAATTCTCCTCTCGTATGCCCCGCTTTTCCCGCACCGTTCCGTTTCTGTTGGCGTTCGCGCCCGTCATCGCCTGCTCCGTCGACACAGCGCCCGCCGGCCTGCGCGCGACGCCTGCCGGCACCGGCCCGCTCGTCGTCTTCGATCTGACGCGCCGCCCGCTTCCCGAAATTCCATTCCCGAACGACGTCGCCACCGTCGCCGACTCGACGAGTCGCACCGGCCGCCGCATCAACGCGAGCATGGTCGCGCCGACGCGCATGAGCGCGCCGCGCGCGCGTCGTTCGACGAGCTCGAAGGGTGGGGGACGTTCGCGCCGCTCGCCGTCAGCTTCTCGCGCGAAGACAAAGCCGATCCGACGGCGCCCGCGATCGATCTCGACGAGCTCCATCGTCGCATGGGCGGCGGCGGATGGGACACGACGGACGATGCGGTCTACGTCGTGAACCTCACGACGGGCGTCCCCGTGCTCCTCGATCTCGACAGCGGCAGCTACCCGCTCACGTTCGTCGATCAAGGTCAGTACTACCCGAACGACACGCGACGCGACGAGCAGAACATCCTCTTCGAGAGCGCCGAAGAAGGCGCGGGCCTCACGCAAGCCGACTACCGCCCATCGCTCGACACCGACTTCGACGGCGTCCTCGATCACCCGAACACGTTCGGTCCGCAGGGCAAGTGGCGCGGCGTCGACAACTTGATGACGTGGTACGAGCGGCAGACGGACACCCTGATTCTCCGCCCCGTCCTTCCGATGGAGCAGATGACGGAGTACGCGGTCGTGCTGACCGATCGCCTTCGAGGCTCCGCCGGGCAGCCGGTGCGATCGCCGTTTCCGTACGTGCATCACGCGATGCAGCGCACGGGGGTCGCGAAGCTGCAGGGCATCCTCTCCGACAAGAGGCGCGCGAACTACTACGGAGACATCGCGGGCACGGGGCTGGATCGCGTTGCGTTTGCGTGGACGTTCACGACGCAGCCGATCGTCGAAGATCTCCTCTTGCTTCGCGACGGGCTGTACGGGAAAGGGCCGTTCGCGCGCTTCGCGACGGAGTACCCGGCGAAGCTGTCGCTCCATCCGGCGGCGGGGCTGGCGCTCGCAGATGCAGACCAGCCGGCGGGGTGGCAGTCGAGGCCCGAGTGCGCGAGCACGTCGAAGACACCGTTCGCCGCGCATTGGGTCGACGCCAAAGACGCGATAGGTCCGTTCTTCGAGAAGGTCTTCACGCTGAGCCCGACGTCGCTGAAGCAGCTGAAGGACACGCTGGCCGAGTACGTCGACTACTTCGTCGTCGGCACGTTCGACATGCCGAATCTTCAGGGAGATCCGAAGTCGATCGATCCCGATCAACATTTTCACGCGAACTACGCGACCGGCGAGGCGTCCGTCTTTCGCGACAAGGTGCACTTCTGGCTCAGCGTGCCGAAGCCGCGCGGCGATCGAAAGCCGCCGTTCCCCGTGGCGTATTGGGAGCACGGCACCACGGTCCACGACACCGAGATGTTCATTCACGCGGGCAACTATGCACGCAACGGCGTCGCGCTCGTGTCGACGGACGCGCCGGGGCACGGGCTCGTGCTCGCGACGGGCGAGAAGTTCTTGCTGCAAGCGTTGATGGCGGGGGCGTGCCTCGCGCCGTTCAGCGAAGCGATCGGATCCGGGCGCGCGATCGATCTCAACGGCGACGGCATTCCGGACGACGGCGGCCTCATCTGGTCGGCGCACGTCCTCCACACGCGCGATGGCGTTCGCCAAGGCGCGCTCGAAGGCGTGCAGCTCACGCGCATCTTCCGCGCCTTCGACGGGACCGCGCTCGCCGATCAAGACTACGACGGCGACGGCAAGCCGAACCTCGCGGGCGACTTCAACGGCGATGGCGTCGTCGACATCGGCGGGCCGAACAACCGCTACTTCTCGTCCGGCGGATCGCTCGGCGGCATCCTCGGCCAAGTGCACGGCGGGATCGACCCGTACATCACGGCGACCGCGCCGGTCTCGGGTGCAGGCGGCTTCGTCGACGTGAACCTTCGCGGGAAGGTGACGCCCGTGCCGGTGCTCGAGCAGGCGCTCGGGCCGCTGGTGCTCGGCGTTCCGGCGTCGCGACTGTCGGCCAATTCGTCGCGGTGCACCGGCTCGCAGCGATCGGTGCGATGGCTCGTCAACGATCTGTTCGATACGCGCGAGATCGAGATCGCGTGCCTCGCGCCGGGCGAGCTCGACGCCGCGATGACGGTGGTCGTCGAGAACACGGCGTCCCACGAGCGGCGTTGCGCGCGCACGACGACCGACGGTACGTTTCGCGTCCCGCTTCCGACGACCGTCGGCGATCGCGTCACGATTCAGATCTTCAACGCGCCCGACCAAGTCGTCTCGTACAAAGGGTGCGAGCTTCTTCCGGGCGCGCCGCTCGGACGTCGCGTCGACACGTGGGAGCAGACGGCGGTCGCGTTCACGCCGGTCGCGACCGAAGGGCTGACGTGCGATGCGTCCGCGGGCTGTCAGCAGTTTCGCGAGCAGTTCTTTCCGATCGGATCGGCGCTCGTTGCGCCACAAGAAGGCATCGGGCTCTCGCGGCAGACGCCGGAGTTTCGAAAGCTGATGGCGCTGTCGCAAGCGGCGCTCGATTCGGCGGACCCGATCAACTACGCGCCCTACTTCATGTTGAAGACGCTGCGCGGGATCGATGGCGCGCCGACGCCGCCGCGTCCCGTGTTCGACGTGCACACGGCGGGCGACGATCAAGTGACGGTCGCGGCGGGAAACGCGTTCGCGCGCGCGGCGGGAGCGCTCCCGTTCTTGCCGCCCAGCGCGGCGACGACCATGCCCGAGTACGCGGACTACGCGACGCCGGCGGATCTCTACGCGGCGCTCGGCGGCAAGACGCCGAATCAGGTGATGATCGAGACGTACGTCACGGAGGGACTGTCGCGGCTCGCGCGGACGCCCGGCAAGACGTGCGGCGCCAACTGGCGCGCGACGATGGAGTGCGGCGCGAAGCCCGCAATCAGCGCGGCGAAGTGCGAGCAAACGCTCTCCGACGCCGACTGGCTCGGTGAGACGCTGCAAGACTACGGACAGAATCATCCCAACGTCCCGCTTCGCCTCGCGCGCCTGGCGACCGGTCGTGCGACGGACCCTGCATCGTTGTCGAGCAGTTGGGCGCCGCGTCTTCAAGGGAAGCCGTTGGCGACGAGCGACGGCGCGTGGCCGGGTGGCGCACCGCTGGTGGGGACCGTGGTCGCGTTCATCAACCCGCTCGGTCAGCACGACTGGGCGACGGGCGAGCCTTGCCAAGCGTTCGACAGCGTCACGTACATGGACAACCTCGTCGCGCACTACTTCGCGACGAGCGGACAGGACATCTACTACGTCACGCACCCCGCGACGCACGCGTGCCTCCAGGATTCGAGCTGTCCCTTCTTCAAGTGACGGTCGGCAGCTGACTCTCGACGGCACGCCGCGCGCATCGGAGACTTCCTGGAACGTCGCGCGTCCCCCAAACGGGGACCGAGCTGCCTAATCTTGAGTAGCTGCTAAGGTTGCGGCGTCCAAAGGTCTGGCCCCCGTGTCGTACACCGATTCGCTCCCAATCAAAGATGCAGCCGGCCGCGCGCCCGTCAAAGAAGGCGACGTGCTCGCGGACAAGTACCGCGTCGACGGGGTGCTCGGCATCGGCGGCATGGGCGTCGTCGTCGCGGCGACGCACGTGCACCTGGGGCAGCGCGTCGCGGTGAAGTTCTTGCTGCCCGAGGCGATGGTGCAGCCGCAGGCACTCGAGCGGTTCGGGCGCGAGGCGCGGGCGGCGGTGCGGCTCAAGAGCGATCACGTCGCGCGTGTCCTCGACGTCGGCGCGCTGACCGACGGCGCGCCGTACATGGTGATGGAGTACCTCGACGGGTGCGATCTCGGGACGCTCGTCCAAGACAAAGGCGCGCTCCGCGTCGAGGACGCCGCCGAGTACGTGCTGCAGACGTGCGACGCGGTCGCCGAGGCGCACTCGCTCGGGATCGTTCATCGCGATTTGAAGCCGAGAAACCTCTTTCTCACGCGCAAGCTCAATGGGTCGGCGTGCATCAAGGTGCTCGACTTCGGGATCTCGAAGGTGACGACGATCGGCAGCGACCACTCGCTCACGAAGACGACCGACGTGATGGGCTCGCCGAACTACATGGCGCCGGAGCAGATTCGATCGTCGCGCGACGTCGACGAGCGTACGGACATCTGGGCGCTCGGCGTCATTCTCTACGAGCTCATCTCGGGTCGTGTTCCGTTCCTCGCGGACACGATGCCGGCGCTCTGCGCGATGGTGCTCGAGAAGGCGCCGACGCCGCTCGCAGAGTTGCGCCCCGATTGTCCGCCCGAGCTTCGTCACGTGATCGCGCGCTGCTTGATGAAGGATCCCGCGATGCGCTTCCAGAGCGTCGCCGAGCTCGCGAGCGCGCTCGGGCAGTTCGTCACGCACCCGGGGATCGCGTCGACGGTGCGCTGGTCGAGCGACATGCCGCCCCCGATCGCCGTCAGTCCGCGCGCACAAACGGGATCGTCGGCGCGCGTGATGGTGTCGGGCGGGACGTCGGTGACGTGGGGCGAGACGCAGCTCGGTCGCAAGCCGGGAGTGTCGAAGGCGTTCGTGGGCGTCATCGCGTTCGTGGCGGCGGCGCTGGCGATCTTCGGAACGGTAGCGTTCCTGCGCTTGCAGTCTCCGGCGCCCGCGGCGTCGACGTCGGTCACGAACAGCGCGGCGCAACCCGTCGCGAGCGCGTCGTCGACCGTAGAGCCCGTCGCGGCAACGCCCGTCGTCGACGCGGGCGCTCACGATGCACAAGCGCACGTCGCGCAGCATCCGACGTCGCAGCCACTCGGCACGGCGACGACGAAGGCGACGACGACGACTTCGACAGCGACCGCGGCGCCATCGGCGACTTCGACTGCAGGCGGCGGAGATCTTCCGCGCGAGCGCAAGTGATACGAAAGAGAGCACGATGACTTGGACCAATCGATACGCGACGGCAACGCTCCTCGCGTGCGTGGTCGCGGCGGCGGCGCCCGCGGCCCGCGCGCAAGGGAACGCGGCGGCGGCGCAGGCGCTCTTCGACGAAGGGCTCAAGCTGAAGGACGCTGGGAAGTACGCGGAGGCGTGCCCCAAGCTCGCGTCGAGCCAGAAGCTCGATCCCGGCGCGGGCACCGCGCTGCAGCTCGCGGATTGCTACGAGAAGAACGGACAGTCCGCGAGCGCGTGGGCGATGTATCTCGAGGTGGTCCCGCTCGCGCGCACCGGCGGTCACCCCGACTGGGCCGATCGCGCGAAGTCGCGCGCCACGGCGCTCGAGCCGACGCTGTCGCGATTGACGATCGTCGTGCCGCCGAAGAGCGACGTGCCGGGCCTCGAGATCGAGCGCGACGGAGTGAAGGTCGATCGCGCGGCGTGGGGCTCGCCGATTCCCGTCGATCCGGGCGCGCACCCGGTCGTCGCGACGGCGCCGAGGAAGCAACAGTGGTCGACGACCGTCGCGGTGGCGCCGAACGGCGCTCGCGCCGAGGTGACGGTCCCCGCGTTGCAAGTCGAGCAAGGTGACTCGGGGCAGGGCGCCGGCGTCGTCGTGCCACCGCATGTCGGAGGCGAACGCGATCGCAACCTCGTCATCGTCGACACGGGCGCGGGCGGCGGCGAAGGATCGTCGCAGCGGACGATCGGTCTCGTCGTCGCCGGCATCGGCGCGGTCGGCGTCGGCATCGGCGGCCTCTTCGGTCTCCTGGCGAAGTCGAGCTACGACGACGCGCGCACGCACTGCAGCGCGGACAACCGCTGCAGCGCGGAAGGCGTCTCGGGCGTCGACAAGGCTCACAACCAGGCGACGCTCTCGACGATTGCGATGGGCGTCGGCGCCGCGGCGCTCGCCGGCGGCCTCATCGTCTACTTCACCGCGCCGTCCGCAAAGACGGCGCCTGCCGTCGGCTTCCGTGTCGCACCGACGCTCCGCGGCGCTTCGGTCGGCCTCGGAGGTGCGTGGTGATCCGCCGTCTCCGACTCCCTTCGACCGCGCGGTTCGGCGGTGCCCTCGCGGTCGCGACGTCCGCCGTTGCGCTCGCCGCGTGCAGCACCATTCTCGGGTTCGACAGCGTGACGCTCGACAACGGAGACGGTGGCCCCGGCGACGGCGGTCAAGGTGACGGCACGACGAGCGACTCACCGGTCGCCACGGACGGACGCACCACCGACGGACCGACCGCCGACGCGCCGCCGGAAGCCTCGTGCGCGAACACGACGACCGATCCGCTCAACTGCGGACGATGCGGTCACAACTGCTTCAAGGGCATGTGCCAGGCCAGCGTCTGCCAGCCGTTCGCGCTCGCGACCGGCTACCTCGATACGTGGGACCTCGCCGTCGACGGCACGTCCGTCTACTTCACCAACATCTTCGACAACAACATCTACAAGGCGAGCAAGTTCGACGGCACGAACGCCACGAAGCTCGCCGATCAGCCCGACGTCCTCGCGCCGTTCGCGATCACGGTCGACGCGACGTCGATCTACTGGACGAACAACCTCTCGACCGGCGAAGTTCGCCGCTGCCCCATCACCGGCTGTCCGGCGAGCGGCTCGACGCTCCTCGCGACGGCGAACTCCCCGAGCGGCGTCGTCGTCAGTGGAGGCACCGTCTTCTGGGCGGCGAACGTCGGCGGCGAAATCGGACGCGGCGACATCACCGACGGTGGTCATCCGCGCGTTCTGTTCCCGCCGTCCACGGGAAACCCGTACCAGCTCGCGACCGACGTCGCGTACGTCTACGCCACCGACAGCATGAGCGGCATGACCCGCCGCATTCCGCTCGATGGCGGCACGGTGACCACGCTCTCGAACAACAGCGTCACGAGCTCGTCCGGGATCGCGATCGGCACCGGCGGCATCTTCTTCACCGGAGGCAGCTTCACCGACGGCATCGTCTGGCGAATCACCGCGGCGGCGTTCGCCGAGGGCGCGAGCGCGACACCGTTCGCGTCCAGCCAACACCACCCCGCCGGCATCGCGGTCGACGACACGAACGTCTATTGGGTTGCCACCGGCGATCCGGATCAGAACAACGGCTTCGTCCTCACGTGCCCCATCACGGGTTGCGTGACGCCGACCGTGCTCGCGACGGGTCAGCACTATCCGGTTCGCATCAAGATCGACGCGGACGCGGTCTATTGGACGAACAACGGTCAATCCATGGGTCGCGACGGCTCGGTGTGGAAGGTCGCGAAGCCGTAACGAGCTTGTAGCTCCGCCGGCTTTCGTGTCTCCTCGCAACCGATGCACGGTCGCATCGCGCCCGCAGTTGCACGGTTGCTCGCGCTTCCGGAGAGCGAGCGCGTCCTCGGCGTCTATCACTTGTCGCGTCCCCTCGGCCGCGGCGGCTTCGCGCCGGTGTGGCTCGCGCGCGAAGTGTATGGCGACACCGAGCTCCGCACCGTCGCGATCAAGCTCTTCGCGCTCGACGAAGGCAACACGCGCCCGGGCATGGGGACGATGGGGAGCACGATCGCCGCGCGTCACAAGCGCGACGTGATCGTCGCCGAGGCGCGCGCGCTCTGCCAAGTCGAGCACCCGAACGTGGTCCGCTTCTTCGCGATCGCGACGGACGCGTCGGGCGACGTGCTCGGGCTCGCGATGGAGCTCGTGCAAGGCACGCCGCTCGACGCGCGGCTCGACGA
>JAYVXB010000391.1:0-16254 GCA_043785585.1 Deltaproteobacteria bacterium
GGCTGGTGTCCGGAACTAGAACATGTTTCACTTTCGCTGTCCAGCGAGGGCGAGATGCGCGAAGCGATCGAGATGGGCGGGAGAGTGGTCATCGTCACCGGCGGCGGGAAGGGGATCGGCCGCGGGATCGCGACTCGGTTCCTCGAGGCCGGAGCCGACGTCGTCGTCTGTGGACGCAAGGCGCCGGCGAGCCTGCCGCACGCGGGAGAGAAGGAAGCGGTCTTCGTGGCCGCCGACGTGCGCGAAGTCGATCAAGTCGATGCGCTCGTGTCGGCGACGGTGGCGCGCTTCGGACGACTCGACGTCCTCGTGAACAATGCCGGCGGCTCGCCGTTCGCCGACGCCGCGACCGCGTCGCCGCGCTTCTCGGAGTCGATCCTCCGCTTGAACCTCCTCGCGCCACTCCTCTGCGCACAACGTGCGAACGCCATCATGCAGACGCAAGACGACGGCGGCGTCATCGTCAACATCGCCAGCGTGAGCGGCACACGGCCATCGCCCGGGACGGCTGCGTATGGGGCGGCGAAGGCGGGGCTCCTCAGTCTCACGCAGTCGCTCGCGATTGAATGGGCTCCCAAGGTTCGTGTCGTCGCAGTGACGGCGGGGCTCATTCGCAGCGAGCAGTCGGCGCTCCACTACGGCGACGAGGACGGGATTGCGCGCGTCGCTGCGACCATTCCGCTCGGACGGCTCGGCGATCCGCGCGACGTCGCGGACGCGTGCCTCTTCCTCGCGTCGCCGCTGGCGCGCTACGTCAGCGGCGCGAGCCTCGTCGTGCACGGCGGCGGAGAGCGGCCCGCGTTCCTCGCAGCCGCAGGGAAGAAGCCTTAGGAGGCTTTACCGCGCTATCCTTCAGCGAAGGAGGGACGATGGACCCATTCATGGAACCGGCTCCCGCTCCACGAAGCAAGCGTCCATGGATCGTCGTCGGCGCGGTGGTCGCCGGGATCGTCCTCGCCGTCGTCCTCTTTCGTGTCGTGACACGATCGGGGAAGGGCGGCGCCGGCCCGTCCGCGTCGACCGCGTCGTCGTCGTCGCCGTGCGGGTGCGCGTGGCCGGGGACGGCGTGCGTCGGCACGGTCTGCGAGCTCGCGCCCAACGCGTCGTGGACGCTCTCGCCGATGCGCGTCTCGTTTCCCGCGGCCGCGAGCGGCACGCCGCAACCCGCGTCCGCGAGCAGCGTCGTGCTCTGTTCGCGTCCGACCGGAGGCAAGGATTGGAAGTGCACGAGGCCTGCGCGCGCCGTCTCGGCTTCGCCCTCTGCAACCGCGCAGCACGCCGACTTTCCGCCGGAGACCGCGGCCGACGGTGACGTGGTCGTCACGACCGAGGCGCTCAAGGGGAGCGGCATCGACATCGAGGTGCGGCGCGCCGACACCGCGATCGCCAGCGCGAGCGGCCTCCATCACAAGATCCTGCGCCCCGGCCCCACGCTCTTCCATGGCGGAGTCCGCTTTGGCGCCAAGGACAAAGGGCTGAGCGACGTCTTGTATCGAATCAAAGCCGCCGACTGACCGAGGCACGCCGCGTGCAAACGCGGTGACGCATGGCGGCTTGGACGACCGGGTGTGCGCGCATCGCAAGTGTCGCGCTGGCAACGATGGCGCTTTCTGCATGCGAGCTGATCGTCGGCACCGACGACCGCGTCGTCGAAGCGACGCCCGCGGACGCCGCGACCGATGAGGTAGCCAGCGACGGCGCCAGCCTCGTCGACGTTTCGCGGGTGAGCAGCGATGCGTCCTCGCGCGCCGACGCCGCGGATGCGTCCGTGGTGCTTCCGCCGGCGGACGCCGCGCCGCGCGACGCCGCGCCCGCGCCCGACGCGAGCTCGTGCGCGGCCTGCGCGGCGCAATCCGACGCGTGCCAACGAGCATGCGCGCAGACGAGCGCGACGTGTCAGTCGCGATGCAGCAACCCCGGCTGTCTGAACAGGTGCACGAAGGACGAGCAGCAATGCGGGAACGACTGCGCGAAGGCGTGCTCGATGTGCGAAATGGGCGCGCAATGCGGTGGCATGAGTAGCTGCGGGGGCGGCGGCAACTAGAGACGCCGCGCCAAGCTCACGCTGTGGCGAGGGTGCCGTCGTGTGGCAACTCGCGACTACTCGCTTGCCGACGAGATCGGCGCGCCGATCGATTGCTCCCCAATCACCGGTGCGAAGCTCGCCGCCTTCACGGCACCTTTGCAGACGGCCGGAATGTTCTGCGCCGTCACGTCCACGCACGTGATCGTGGACATCGCGGAGACGCACGTGTCGATCGACGCCTCGGAGCTCGTCGCCGTCGAGTTGCACTTGTTGAGGCAGCACGCGCTCGTGCCGGTGGTCACGCAGTCGGCCACCGTGCCCGAGGCGAGGCAGTCGTTCACCGCGCGCGCGCAATACGCATTCATGATGCGCTCGCACTGCTGGCCTGCCGTGCTCCCGGTGGCCCCGGGTTTCAGGGTGGAGGGCGAGCTGCTGCACGACGCGATCGCCGAGAGCACCAGAAGCACCAGAAGCACCAACGGGAAGAGCAAACCGCGTCGAGTCATGTTCCTGTAGCCTGTCGCGCGTGAAGCCTTTGCGCACGCTGTTCTTGGTTCCGGTCTTAGCGGCCTGCGCCGGTAGTGCGGATCGTCCCGCTGGGATGGCGACGGCAACGTCACCATCATCGAGCACGCCGTCGACGGCGTCCATCACGACCGCTCCGCCGAGCGCTTCGTCAACGGCCACCGCGCCCGAGCCACCCGCGCCCGCGTCGTTCGAGGCCGAAGACCGTCAGCTCCTCGAAGAGATGGTCGCCGTCGACACGAGCCACGGCAACGAGACCAAGCTGCTCGAGCCAATCGCCGAACGCTATCGGCGCGCCGGCGTGCCCGTGCAGCTCCTCGAGTCGTCGCCCGGTCGCGGCAACCTCATTGCGCGCCTCAAAGGGAGCGGCGCGAAGAAGCCGCTGCTCTTGATCGCGCACGTCGACGTCGTTCCGGTCGAAGGGCAACCGTGGACGGTGCCTGCGTTCAAGACGACCGAAAAGGACGGCTTTCTCTGGGGCCGCGGGATCAACGACGACAAAGGAATGGCGGCGGCGATCGTCGCCCTGACGCTCGAGATGGCGCGGACGAAAGCGCCACTCACACGCGACATCATCGTCGCGCTCACCGCGGGCGAAGAGACAGGCGGATTCGCGGGTGCGCGCTGGCTCACCGAGAATCACAAAGAGCTCATCGACGCGGAGATCGCGCTCAACGAAGGCGGCGCAGTGCGGATCGCCGACGACATGTCGAAGGCGCTCGAGATCGCGCTCGTCGTCTCCGAAAAGGTGTTTCAGTCGTATCGACTCGTCGCGCGCGGCAAAGGGGGGCACTCGTCACGTCCGCCGACGAGCGGCGATCCCGTGGTGGCGCTCGCGCGCGCGCTCGTGAAGATCGGCGACGTGCGATTCCCGCCGCGCGTTCTGCCGGAGGTGAAGGCGGACTTCGAGCTCGAGCTGTCGCGCGTCGAGAAGAAATACGAGACTGCGCTCCGTCACGCCGTCGCTTCGGCGCCGCGCATAGCGCCCGCGGACGAGAAGATCCTCTCCGAGAACGCGGGCTACAACGCTGCGATTCGAACGACGTGCGTGACGACGATGCTGCAAGCGTCGCCGCAGGACAACGTTCTGCCGACGACCGCCGAGGCGACGGTCAACTGCAGGATCCTTCCGGGCGATACGCGCGCGCAAGTGCAGGACGCGCTCACGAAAGCGATCGGCGATCTCAAGGTCGAGCTGATCCCGAGTCCGTCGTACGGCGATTCGGCGGCGTCGCCCTTCGACGGCGAGGTGATCGAAGCGGTGAAGAAGGTCGCCGCGGCGACGTTCGGCGGGATTCCGGTCCTCCCCAGCATGACGTCGGGCGCGACCGACTCGCGCTTCCTCCGCGGCATCGGCATTCGCGCGTACGGCGTGTCGCCGAACACGTTCTCGATCGCCGAGGCGCGCGCTGCGCACATCGCGCACGGTCCCGACGAGCGCAGACCGACGAGCTGGCTCGCGCCGGGCGCGCGCTACTTCCGCGACGTCGTTCGGACGCTGGTGCTCTGATGAGCACGACGAAGGGCGCGCCGTCGGATCCGAACGTCGACGATCTCGACGCGGGCTGGGAAGACGAGGAAGAGGACGAGCCCGAAGAGCCTGAAGAGGCCGTGACGCCGGGGATGACCCCCGAAGAGCGCGAAGCGCGCGAGGCGCGGATCGCAGCAAAAAGAGAGCGGGCGCGCACGAAGGCGGCGGCTAAGAAAGAGCGGCGCAAGGCGCGCGTGCTCGCAGCCGCGGAGAAGCAGAAAAAGAGCACGACGAAGCGACGCACGGCCCCGCCTCCCGCGTCGACGAAGCCGCCGGAGCGCTCGACGAAGGCGGACCTTCGCGCAGCGAAGGACGAAGGCGAGAGCTCACGCGCCGATCACACGGCGAAGGTGCGTCGCGATTGGGTGCGCATGGCGGTCATCGTCGCGGTCATCGTGGCGGTGGGGGGAGCGGCGGCGTTTCTGCTGATGAAGAAGTAGGTCGCGCAGCGACGAGGAGCACGTTCGCGAACGGTGTTCCGCGCCAGCATCGCTCGACCGTGCACGAGAACCCCTTCGCTTCGAGGATGGGGACGAGATCGCCTGCGACGTCGCGGAAGACGACGCGCTCGCCGCGGTTGAAGCGTGCGGCGGTCGTGACGCGCTCGGCCGCGAGTGTGATCCACGATCGGAATCCGTAGCCCGTGCTCGCGTCGCGAACGAAGAGGCGGCCACCTGGCCGTACTCGATCCGCGGCGCGGGCGAGCAGCGTGTCTTGCTCCGGTGCGCTCATGTAGTGGAGGACGTCGACGAGGAGCACCGTGTCGGCGACATCGCTCTCGGCGGTTCGTACGTCGGCGCGCACGAAGTCGGCGTCGAGCCCTTCGGCAGCCCGCTTCGCCAGGGCGATCTTCGCTTCGTCCCAGTCGACGCCGCGCACGCGCGTCGCCGCGCCGCGCTCGAGGAGGAGGAGCGCGAGCTGACCGCGACCGCACCCGACGTCGAGCACGTCGCCGAGCGGCGCACGGTCGACGATCGCGCTCGCCGAGGCGTCGCTCTTCAACTTTGCGCGCACGTAGTGCAGATCCGCGCGTCGCGCGGATGCGCGCGCAAAGCGTTTGGCCGTGCGGGTGACGGCTTCGTCGAACGGGGTCTTCGTTTTCGATCCGCTCCGCAGCCGAGCCGCGCCGTAGGCGAGCACGCCACCGATCGCGCCGAGCGCGATCCCGAGCAACGGCGATCCCACCGCGAGCGCGGCGAGCATCGGGCCCGGAGAGTGCACGAGCTCGCGCGCCCCGTCGGGCGTCAGCGGCACCGTGTGACCCGCGAGGACGAGCGATCCGATCTGCACCGATGCGATCCACAAGAACGGTGCAATCGGCGGGATCGAGATGTTCGCCGCGACGTAGCTCACCGCCGCGTCGAGCCGGAGCGGAAGGCACAGCGCCAGCACGATCGGCAGATGAAGCCCCGGCGTCGGCTGCACGCCCACGAGGATTCCGATGGCGACCGACCAGAAGGCGCGCTCGGGCGTGAGCTCGCCCCCGCGGACGCGCCCCCACGCGCGCTTCAGCTTGCTCGGCTCGGCCACACGAAGCGAGTACGATCGACGCGCCTTGCGTGCAATCATGAGCAGCGTGACCGCCACCGAAGCTCGAACCTCTCCGCACGACCGCCCGACCTCCTGGTGGCTGTCGATGCTCCGTCGTCGCGCCGAGCGCATGCACGACGAGCGCCTCGATCTCTCGCGCCCGATCGTGTGGGACTGCGAAGAAGAGCGGCTCGCCGCGATCAAGTTCTTCAACGCCGCGTACCGCGCGGAGGAGTCGGGCCTCAAGCAAGCGCACGCGCTTGCCGAAGAAGTCCGCGCCACGGACCCCGAGCTCGCGGAGTGCCTCGTTCTCTACGGCGACGAAGAAGGGTGGCACCGTGAGCTCCTCGTCGAGTTCCTCGCGTACCTTGGCGGCGAGATCCGTCCGATGGGGCGCGTCACCGGGACGTTCTATCGCTTGTACGGACGCGCCGAGCGCATGGACTCGATCGTCCTCTCGAACCTGATGTTCGAGACGATCGGCTCGACGACGTACCGCTTGGCGCTCCGTCGCGCGCGCCACCCCGCCGTGAAGCAGATGCTCACGATCCTGACGCGCGACGAATCGTTTCACGTCCCGCTGAACGTCCACTTCTTGCGTCGTGTCCTCGCGCGCACGCCGGACGGACGCGCGCCGCTCAGGCGCCTCTACCACTTGCTCTACGTCGCGCTCCTCGCGTCGGCCGCGGCGAGCCGCCGTCGCGCGCAACGCTTCGACCTCATCCCGTTCCCCGTCCTCGCTCGTGCGTACGGCGAGCAGCTCGGTCGCCTCTTCGTTCAAGAGCCGGATCTCGGCCTCGCGCCGTCACGCATCGTGTTGCGCGCGCTCGGATTGCGCCGCGCGGACCTCGCGCACGGCGACGGACCGTCCGTGGTCAGCGCCGAAGCCGCCGAGGCCGCGGCCAACCGCGCGCACGTCGTCGTCAGCGCGCTTTGAGATTTTTCACACGAAGACGAGAAAACGGAAAGCCGCGAGGAATTTCTTCCCGTCTCCTCGTCTTCCTGTGAATCTCTCTCTCTCAGATCAGGCGCAAGCGAACGCGCTTGTCGCGCGCTTCGAGTGCGAGCGCGGACGCGGGCATCACGATCGATCCGAGCGGCGGAGGCAGCGGCAGCGCTTGGTTCTTCGCGTAGACAGGGTGCCGCCCCTTCGTCTTGTTCCACTCGGCGACCGTCGCATTCGCCTTCATCTTCTCGATGATGTTTCGCCAACCGACGCCGGTGTTGTACGCGCAGAAGCTGATTTCCCCCATCTGCGTGCCGTACGGAATGATGCACATCTCCGTCCGGCGAAAGTCGTAGTTGAAGAGATCCTGGAACCACATCCCGGCGATGAAGAGCGCGCGCCACTCGAACTTCGTCGAGTCGCCCTCCGTCTCGCCGATCTTTTTCCCCTTCGCGCCCGTCTGGCTCAAGAACTGCCGCACGAGATCGTAAAAAGAGAATCCGTCGGGCGCCTTGTCCGGGTTGAAGTTCTTGAGGAGTGCCAGCCCCGTCTCGGCGAGCGTGAGCTTGCGACCTTGCGCGGCGTCGGTGATCTCCTGCACGTCACGAAGGAGCCCCTCGAGATCGAGAAACTCCGTCATCGGCACCATCTGCTTCGTGCGCTTGTTGACGAAGAGCACCGTCCCGAGCCCGCAGTTCGGATGGCATCCGCACTTCAGCGATCCCCAGTCCGCGGTCTCTCCGAGGAGCACGTCGGTGAGATCGCTGAACGGTCCCATCGCCGAGAGCGGGAACCAATCGCGCATCGGCTCGGTCGCGCCCGTTTGCGCCTTCACGTCGTGCGCGAGGTGGCTCAGCGTGTACCTTTGCTTCGCGCGATCCTCGTCGCTCACGTCCTCGTCGCGCCCGGTGAAGCTGACGGGTTGAAAGCTGACGACGGTGACCTTGTCGGCGTTCGCGATCGCGAAATCGATGATGGGGCCGACTTGGTCGTTGTTCACGCCGTTGACGACGGTGACGACGAGGACGACGTCGATCCCCGCCGCGTGAAGATTTTCGATCGCGCGGAGCTTTACGTCGAAGAGGTTTTGGACCTTGCGATGCGAGTTCGCGAGGTTGGTTACGCCGTCGAACTGCAAGTAGGCGAGCCGGAGCCCCGCGTCCTTCGCCTTCCGAGCGAGCGACGGATCCTGCGCGAAGAGCACGCCGTTCGTCGCGCACTGCACGCAAAAATAGCCTACGTCGCGCGCGTAGCTCACCGCCTTCAAGAAGTGCGGCGACAGCGTCGGCTCGCCCCCCGAGAACTGCACGCTCATCTGACGGCGTGGTTGGATCGACAACGACTCGTCGAGGATCTGTTTGATCTCGTCCCACTCGAGCTCGTGGACGTATCCGACCTGGTTTGCGTCCATGAAGCACGGATCGCACATCATGTTGCAGCGGTTCGTCAGATCCACCGTCAGCACCGAACCGCGCCCGTACTTGACGCTCGAAGAGCCGTGGTTTCGGAGCTTCGACAGCGGCGCCAAGAAGTCGCGACCCGGATACAGGTTCTCGATGCGTCGCGTGAACTCCGGATCGATCGACATGACGTCGTCGAACTCGCCGTGCTTCGGGCACGTCTTCTTCATCTTGAGGACGCCGTCCTCTTCCAAGATGCGCGCGCGGATCTCGCCGGGCTTGCCGTCGACGAGGAGAGACAGTTCTTGTTCGCCGCTCAGAATCTGCGTTCGCACTTCCTTCACGCAGCGCGGGCACAGCGAGTCGGTCTCGCGCGGCCAACCGAGCTGCGGAAACGATCGCTCGCGCTTCTTCAACAGCGGCGCCGGCGCCCACTTCGGATGCGGCGAGGGCCGCTCGAACGCGATGTTGAAGCGCTGCACCATCGGCCACGCGAGGCGCGCGGTTCGAGCGAGCGTGCGTTCGGCGAAGCGGATGGCGGTATCTGTGATCGGCATAGGCGATAGAGACTAGCACTTCGTATTGGTCACTCAGGTACGACGAACGTCATCCACGCTTGCACGGCGACGCCGCCATTTTGCCTCACACAGACGAGGTCGAGATCGAGCTTCTTCTCGCCGCCCTCTTCGTACGAGCGCACGATTTTCCCTGAGCATGTGAGCGTGTCACCTGGCCACACCTGCTCCTTCCAGCGCACTTTCGTCTTTCGAACGTTCGCCGGTCCGAGCCAATTCGTCGCCCACGTCGCGAGCACGCCGGCCTGGAACATTCCAACCGCGAGCGGCGCGTCGTACCCGGCCGCGCGCGCGAAGGTCTCGTCGTGATGAATCGGGTTCATGTCACCCGACGCACCTTGGTACCGGACGAAGTCGGTGCGCGTCACCGGACCCATGACGAGCGGCGCGGGCTCGCTGCCTGCGCGAAGGTCGCTGAAGCGCGGACTCATTTCGCGTCCTCCGTCGGCGGCTTCTCGGTCTCGACGCCGGTCATCCGCGCCTCGGCGACGAGCTTGCCGTCGACGTCGCGAAACTCGGTGACCATCACCGCAAACGTCAGCTTCCCCCCGCGCCTGCCTTCCTTGTCGTAGACAGATTCGATCCGCGAGCGCGCGATGAGCTTGGCCCCCGCGCGCGGCGGTGGCCCATGAAACACGTACTCTTGCTCCGCGTGCATCCCGCGCTTCTGATCGAGCTTCACGTGAGGCCAAGGATTCGCGCCTTCGATGCCGTCCTCCCAGAAGAACATCGTCGTCAGAAACGTCGGCGGTACCACCGGCCGTTCATCCATGTACTCCGCATGCGTCGACCGCGTCGCTCGCGCGAACTCACGAATCTTCCCGCGCTCGATCGACACCTCGAACGGGACACCTTCTTTTCCGACCGCCGACTTGTCTGCCACGCTCGCTCCTTTTCAAGCCCTCTGGCTGCTCACCGAGACGATCTCGCCAGTCATGTACGTCGAGTACTCGCTCGCGAGGAACACGATCACGTTCGCGATCTCCCAAGGCTCCGCCGGTCGCCCGAACGCTTCACGCGCCGCGAGCTCTTCGAGCAGCTCGGGCGTCGTGACCTTCGCGAGGAACGGATGCATCGCGAGGCTCGGCGCGACCGCGTTGATCCGCACGCCGGACGGCGCCGCTTCGATCGCCGCACACCGCGTGAGGGCCATCACGCCCGCCTTCGCCGCCGCGTAGTGCGCCTGGCCCGCCTGTGCGCGCCATCCGAGCACCGAGGCGTTGTTGACGATGACGCCGGACTTGCGAGGCGTCATGTGACGGAGCGCCGCGCGCATGCAACGGAACGTGCCGTTCAACGTGACGTCGAGGACTTTGGTCCACTCGGCGTCGGTCATGTCGATCACGTTCGCGGTCCCACCGAGTCCCGCGTTGTTCACGAGGACGTCGATCGGACCCGCTGCCGCGATCGCCGTCGCGAACATGCGCTCGACCTCGGCTTCGACCGTCACGTTGCAGAGCACGGTCGGCGGCGTGGCGCCGGTGATCGCCGCGATCTTCTCCGCGGCGTCGCCGAGCCGGCGCTCGTGCACGTCGCTGAGCACGACCTTCGCGCCTTCTTCGGCGCAGCGCTTCGCCGTCGCAAAGCCGATGCCGGTGCCGGCGGCGGCCGTGACGAGCACGGTCTTCCCCTTCAGTAGATCGTGCGCGGGCGGGTACGGCGGAGCGGTCATGGTTCCTCTATTTGGCGCGCGGCTCGGGAGGAAGTCCGAGCGCGCGCTCCGCGATGATGTTTCGTTGGATCTCGTTCGAGCCGGCGTAAATCGTGTCCGAGCGCGTGAAGAGAAAGAGGCGCTGCAGCGCCGTCAGCGAATACGGCATCACTTCGCCGATCTCCGCTTCGTCGCCGAGGACATCCATCGCGAGCTTGCCGAGGCTCTGGTGCCAGTTGGCCCAGTACAGCTTCGCGATCATCGCTTCGCGTCCGAGCTCGCCGCCTTGCATGAGGCTCAGCGTGCGGAGCGCGTTCATGCGCATGATCTCGAGACCGATCCAGGCGTCGGCGATCCGCTGCCTCACGATCGGATCGTTCGCGCGGCCGTTGTTCTTGGCGACAGCGATGATCGCGTCGAGCTCGTTTCGAAAGGCGAGCTGCTGCCCGAGCGTCGACGTGCCCCGCTCGAACGCGAGCGTCGCGAGCGCGATCTTCCAGCCGCCGTTCACCGGGCCGACGATGTTGTCCTTCGCGGTCTTCGCGCCGTCGAAGAAGACCTCGTTGAACTCCGACGTGCCGGTCATCTGCGCGATCGGTCGCACGTCGACCCCGCGCTGCTTCATCGGCACGAGCAAGTACGAGAGCCCTTTGTGCTTCGGAGCGTCGGCGTCGGTGCGGCACAAGACGAAGCACCACTCGGCGCAATGCGCGAGCGACGTCCAGACCTTCTGCCCCGTGATCACCCACTCGTCGCCGACGACCTCGGCGCGCGTGCGTACCGCTGCGAGATCGGAGCCCGCGTTCGGCTCGGAGTACCCCTGGCACCACAGCTCGTCGCCCGAAGCGATCGGCGGCAGGAAGCGTTTCTTCTGCGCGTCGGTTCCGAACGCGATGATCGTCGGACCGAGGAGCCCGACGCCGATGTGACCGAGCCGTCCCGGCGCGCGTGCGCGCGCGTACTCTTCGACGAAGAGGATCTCTTGCGTGAGGCTCGCGCCGCGCCCGCCGTACTCCTTCGGCCAGCCGATGCACGCCCAACCGTCCGCGCCGAGCTTCCGCTCCCACGCGCGCCGCGCGTCGATGTCCGCGTGCTCGTCGCCTGGACCGCCCCGCCCGCGGAGCGACGCGAGCTCACCGGTGAGGCTCGCCTCGAGCCAGGCGCGCGCTTCGACGCGAAAGGCTTCGTCCTCGGGGCTGAAGTTGAGGTCCACACGTTCAAACTAGAACATGTTTCACTCGCTGTCATCCTGAGGCGCGGAGCGCCGAAGAGGCCCCCAGCAAGTCGTGCGCAATGCGTTCCCGCATCGCCGGCGGATCCCCGAACAGCGCCTCGCTCGCTCGCGCGCGCTTGAAGAAGAGGTGCGCGTCGTGCTCCCACGTGAAGCCGATGCCGCCGTGGATCTGCACGCTCTCGGACGCGGCGTGAAAGAACGCCTCGGAGCAGTACGCCTTCGCCATCGCGGCCGCCGTCGGGAGCTCCTCCGGGCGATGCGCTGCGATCCACGCCGCGTGGTACGCCGCCGAGCGCGCCGACTCGACGCGCACGAAGACGTCCGCGAGCTTGTGTTTGATCGCTTGGAACGATCCGATCGGCCGTCCGAACTGCTCGCGCGTCTTCGCGTAGTCGAGCGCCATCTCGAGGCATCGCTCCGCCGCGCCGACCTGCTCTGCTGCGAGCGCGACGCGTGCGTGATCCAGCGCGACGGCGAGCGTGCGCGCGCCGGTGCCCGCGTCTCCGAGCAGCGATCCGCGGGCCGCCTCGAAGCGGAGCTCGGTCTGCTTGCGCGTGGCGTCCATCGTCGGGAGCGCTTTGCGCAAGACACCGCGCGCATCGCCGTCGACGACGACGATCTCGTCGCGCCCGTCGAGGTTCGCCACGACGAGAAGGATCGCCGCACTGTGCCCATCGAGCACGTGCCGAGCCGCGCCGTCGATCACGACGCCGTCGTGGTCACGTCGCGCGCTGACCTTGCCGGAGAACGCGAGCGTCGCGGTCGCGCTCCCGTCGGCGACGCGCGGCAGCAGCGCGCGCTTCTGCGCGTCGGAACCGCCGGCGACGATCGCGCTCGCCGCCAGGCACACCGTCGACAAGAACGGCGCGCAGAGGAGAGCGCGCCCCGCCTCCTCCATCACGGCCGCGATCTCGACGAAGCCGAACGCCATCCCGCCGTACTCCTCTGGGATCGCGAGCGCCGTCCATCCGAGCTCCGTCGCGATCCGCGTCCACACGTCCGCGTCCCAACCGCGCTCGGACGCCATCGCGGCGCGCACGCGCTCCGACGACGAAGACGTCGCGAGGAAGCGGCGCGCGCCGCGCTTCAACTCTGCTTGGTCCTCCGAGAACGCGAATCGCATCGGTGCCGCACTCTATACGCATCCCGTTGGATGCGCGTGCGGGTAAAACGATAGTAATACCGCTCCTGTTTCTCGAAGTGCAGCTGGGGCGCTCTTTTGGACCGTCAGCGCTCATCGAGGTTCATGTTTGACATACTTTGTTTTACTTACTACGGTTCTGCTCATGGTTCGTCGGACCCTGCGAAGCGGTGTCTTGGGGATCGCGATCCTCCTCGGCACGTCGCACGCGAACGCGCAGCCCGACGCCGAGCCCGTCGTCGTTCCGCCCGCGGTTCGCACGCACGTCGATGCGGTGTACCCGACGTCGGCGCTCAGCGGCGGTCAGCACGCGGACGTCCTCTTGCTGGTCACGGTCGACGCGCACGGTCGCGTGACGAAGGTCGAGATCGCGCAGTCGGGTGGACCTTTGCTCGACGAGGCGGCGATCGTCGCGGTTCGTCAGTGGACGTTCGCGCCGGCGACGAAAGGTGGCAACGCGATCGCGGCTCGCGTTCGCATCCCGTTCCACTTCGCGCCACCCGCGCCGCCCGCGCCCGACGTCGCGCCGACGCCAGGTCACGCGCCGCAAGGGACGACCGTACCGCCACCGGGTGCGACGCAAGGCGTGAGCGCGCCGTCGCCGATCAGCATCGACTCGCATCCGCCCGCGCCGACGATCCAGCAACCCGAAGAGGTGCGCATCCACGGACACGCGCCTCCTCCCAGCCGCGGCGTCGGCGACTTCAACATGCGCATCGGCGCGCTCGGCGCCGTCCCGCGCGCCAACGCTGCCGAGATGCTCAAGCTCGCACCGAGCATTCTTCTCACCAACGATGGCGGCGACGGCCACGCCGAGCAAGTCTTCCTCCGCGGCTTCGACGCGCGCGAAGGGCAGGACATCGAGTTCACCGTCGGCGGCGTCCCGATCAACGAAGCGGGGAACCTGCACGGAAACGGATATGCCGACACGCACTTCATCATCCCGGAGGTCGTCACCTCGCTCCGCGTGATCGAAGGGCCGTTCGATCCGCACCAGGGCAACTTCGCCGTCGCCGGGAGCGCCGACTACGAGCTCGGCCTCACGAAGCGCGGGCTCACCGCGAAGTACACGCGCGGTTCGTTCAATACCGAGCGGATGCTCCTCACGTGGGGACCGAAGGAGGAGAGCCTCCACACGTTCGGCGCCGTCGAGCTCCATCGCACCGACGGATACGGGCAGAACCGCGACTCGTCGCGCGGATCGGCGATTGGGCAGTACGAAGCGCAGTTCGGGAAGCGTGGCTCTTATCGGATCACGACGACGGCGTACTCGTCGACGTTTCACAGCGCGGGCGTGCTCCGCAACGACGACTACGAGTCGGGGCGCTTCAAGTTCTACGACGCGTACAACCCGTCGGCGCCGCTCGGCGGGCAGACGTCGCGCTATTCGATCGCCGGCGACATCGAGACGAAGGCCGGCGACACGCTCCTCAAGCAACAGCTCTTCGTCATCTCGCGCGGGATGCGCCTCACCGAGAACTTCACGGGGTATTTGCTCGACGTGCAGACGCCGATTCAACCGCTCCATGGGCAGCGCGGCGATCGCCTCGACCTCGCGGTGAACGAGACGACGATCGGCGCGCGCGGCTCCGCGCGTTGGAAGACCGAGGCGTTCGGTCAGCCGCAAGAGCTCGAGCTCGGGTACTTCGCGCGCGGCGACGCGGTGACGGGGACGCAGTACCGGATCGAAGAGGCGACGCAGCACCCGTACCGGCAGGAGACGGACATCGACGCGAAGGTCGGCGATCTCGGGCTGTTCGCGGACACGAGCTTGCGGCCGCTCCCGTGGATCACGGTGCGCGGCGGCGCGCGCGCGGATCTCTTCTCGTACGACGTGCTCGACAAGTGCGCCGCGCAGAGCGTCGCGCATCCGTCGAAGACCAATCCGCCCGGCGACACGAGCTGCCTCTCGCAGCAAGACTTCGGAAAGTATCGCGCGCCCGTGCAACGGAGCACGACCGCGAGCGCCGCGTTCATGCCGCGCGCGACCGTCCTCTTCGGGCCGTTCCAGAAGATGACGATGTCGATCAGCTATGGGCAGGGGGTGCGTTCGATCGATCCGATCTACGTGAGCCAGGACGCGAAGACGCCGTTCGCGCGCGTCGACTCGTACGAGGCGGGCGTCGCGTACGTCGGCGGCACGCGCGACGTCGAGCTGTCGGTGCGGTCGATGGTGTTTCAGACGAAGGTCGAACGCGATCTCATCTTCAGCGAGACGGCGGGGCGCAACGTCCTCGGGGGCGGCACGACGCGCACCGGAGGGATCGGCGCGGTGCGCGCGACCGGTGCGTTCTTCGATCAGTCCGCGAACATCACGACGGTGCGGTCGACGTTCGACGACACGCACCTGCTCGTTCCGTACGTCCCCGATCTCGTGCTCCGCTCCGACACCGCCGTCTTCCACGACATGCCCTTCAAGCTCGCCGGGCAGCGCGTGCGCGGTGTGCTCGGCGCCGGCATCACGTACGTCGGGCATCGCGCGCTCCCGTACGGCGAGCGCAGCGACACGATCTTCACCGTCGACTCATCGGCGTCGCTCGGGTGGGACGTCTTCGAGCTCGGCGTCGCGGCGACGAACTTGCTCGGTCGGCGGTATCGCCTCGGCGAGTACAACTACGCATCGGACTTTCACACCGAGTCGCAAGCGACGCTCGTGCCGGCGCGGCACTTCAGCGCGGGCGCGCCGCGCGCGTTCTTCGTGTCGTTGTCGGCGACGTTGGGAGGTCCGTGATGCTCATCGCGCGTGTTCTCTCCGTCGCGTCGTTCATCGTGCTCACGGCGTCGTGCGTCGGCACGACCGGGAGCGGCCTCGTGACCTTCCGCGCGACCGCGAGCGGTCTCCACGACGTCGACGCGAAGCAACCGTTCACGAGCGGGCTCGGCTACGCGGTCACGCTGGCGCGCGCCAAGCTCCACGTCGGCGCGGTGTACCTCAATCGCAGCGTGCCGACCTCGGGCGCCCAGGCGACGAGCTGCATCCTCCCCGGCATCTACGTCGCTGAGGTTCTCGGCGGGCTAGACGTCGACGTGCTCGATCCGACGCCGCAAGCGTTTCCCGTGAGCGGCGACGGAACCGCCGATCACGCGTCCGCGGGTGAGGTGTGGCTCACCGGCGGGGACGTCACGGCCGATGACGACGCGACGGTGATCCTCGACGTCGCGGGGACGGCGTCGAAGGGAGGCGCGACGTTCCCGTTCGAGGGAGCGCTGACGATCGGGAAAAATCGCTCGCTCGCTCCGCCGGATCCGTCGCAGCCCGGCGCGAACCCGATCTGCAAGCAGCGCATCGTCACGCCCATCGCGATCGACCTCACCCCGACGGAGGGCGGCGCGCTCACGGTACGAATCGATCCACGCGCGATCTTCGACGGTGTCGACTTCTCGCTCGCGGCTCCGGATGACAGCACGCCGCCCCACTTCGTGATCCCCGACGAGAGGGGTGGCATCAGCGACCAGCTCTTCCACGGCCTCCGGTCGAACGCGGGCGTCTACGATCTTCACTTCCAGGGGTCGCTCTGATGCGTCGTTCCTTCGCGGCTCTCCTCTTCACGCTGGGCGCATGCAGTGGCTCGGGCGGCGGCACGGTGCAGCTCACGGCCTCGGGGGAGGTGCTCGCGCTCGGCGGCTACGCCTTCCCACCGGCGAGCGCCGATTCTGCCGCGTTCGTCGACGGCTGGGAGCTCAGCTTCGACAAG
>JAYVXB010000392.1:0-5306 GCA_043785585.1 Deltaproteobacteria bacterium
GAGCAGGTTGGGTTACGCAGGTACAGACCGATCCGAGCGCGACAAGTTCCCGCGGCAAGGCACGGAAACACGTCGCAAATGGGTGACGCGAGGCCACCCAAGGTTCCGTCGGCGCGCGTGTAGCACCCGTCGCGCGTCGATTCCTTCAGGCGCCGAGCGTCTCGATCCGTTCGACGAGCTTGTCGACCGCGTCGCGGCGCGCGCGCGCCGCCTTCTTCGCGTACATCTGCGCCGCGATGCAGAACGCGGCGCCGGCGATCCCGATCGTCGCGACGTCGATCGCGTCGATGAGCGCGGCGCCGAGGACGGCGTTCTTCGTGTCTTCCGCGAACGCGGACGGATCGTTCAGCCCGTTGCGGAGCGCGAGCGCCGCGAGGAGAAATCCGCTGCTCGAGGCGATGCTCGCGCAGACGCGCGGGACGCGAGCCCATCGTTGCGTCAGGTAGTCGACCTCGGTGAGCTGCTCGTTCACGCGCGCCGCGCGATCGGCGGGCGGGCTCGCGACCGCATCGAAGAGCTCGCGTTCCCACTCGCCGGCGCGACGAGCGCGTACGGCGGCAGCAACCGCACCGAAGCGCGCGCGACCCGCGTCGCCGCGAAGCGCTTCGACGAGCGCCACCGGATCGAGCGCCGTCGGTGCGACGGCGAAGATCACGCGGCGTGCGCTCGCAGCGACGCAAACGAGAACGACGAGCAGCGCGAAAGCGACGACCACTCAGAACGGATCGTGCACGATCGCTTCCTCGATGCGATCGAGGAACGGCTGGCGCAGCTCGGCGAGCGTGAGCTTCGGCGGGATGCGGCTCACCTCGGCGAGCGCGAAAGGCTTCTGCACGCGCCCGACGATCGTCGTCTCGGGGACGCACAGGATGCGCTTGCAGATGTCGTCGTTCGGACCTGCCGGCGCTGCCCCACCCGCCGGAGCCGCGGGCGGCGGCTGCTTTCCGGCGGGCGCGGGTCGTTGCGCGAGCGCAGATGTCGAGAGCGTCATCACGCCCAGCACGAACAATACCCGAGCCGTAATCGAGATCGTCTTCGTCTTCATGGCGAGCCTCCCAGTCTAATCCTTGCCGGCGTCGGTCGCGCCACCGCCAGGCGGAGGAGCGGGCGGCTGCGATGCCGCCTGCTTCTTCACTTGCAGCTCGGCCTGCTTGCGCTTGGCCGTCGCGAGGAGCTCGTCCGAGTCGTCCGTCTGCCCACGCGGAAGCTTGCCGCGCATCTGCTGAAACTTTTGGATCTCGCTGATCGACATCGCCACGCTTGCGTCGACGTCCGCAACGCCCGGCACGTTCGGCGAGAACAGGTAGAGGAGACCGAGGTTGTAGTGAACGGCCGCGAGGCTCGAGTCCTGTTGCAGCGCCGTGTCGAACTCGCGCTTCGCGTCGGCCGGACGACCGAGGAGCCTGTAGCAGTCTCCGAGATCGAGATGCGCGATCGCGTTGTTCGGCGAGAACTTGATCGCCCTTTCGAGCGGCGCTTGCGCCTCGGCGGCGTTGCCCGCCTCGAGCTTCATCTCGCCGATGTTGACGTAGGCCTCGAAGAGGTCGGTCCGTTCCGCGACCGCTTTCTCGAAATTCTCGAGTGCCGTCTTGCGATCGCCCTGCTCACGCGAGATGAGCGCGCGGAGAAGGAGCGCCTCGGGGTTCTTCGGATCGCGCGCGGGCGTCGACTTGTCGTCCGAGCCGTCGAGCACCGCTTGAATCGCAGCCTTCGCTACGTCGAAGCGTCGTTGACGGAAGTAGTCGCGCGCGATGACGAGCATCGCCGGGACGAATTTCTGATCCTTGCTGAGCGCTTCTTGCGCGAGCTTTTGCGCGGCGGCGCTGCCGTTGGCGTCGCCGGCCATCGACTTCACTTCCGCGAGGAACGTGATGATCTGCACGCTTTCCGGATTCTGCCGCCGCTGGTCCTCGAGCATCGTCTCGGCCTCGCCCGGGTGGCCCGTACGCGCGAGCGACAGCGCGAGTGCTCCCATCGCGATCACGAAGCTGGGCGCGACGGAGAACGCCTGACGGTATTCGCCCTGCGCGCCGGCGATGTCGCCGAGCCGTTCGAGCACGCAGCCGAGCGCATAGTGTGGCGAACCCGATTTCGGTGCCTTCTCGCTGGCGTCACGGAAGCCGGTCTTCGCGGCTTGGAGATCGCCTGCTTTGAATGCGGCGTACGCCTTGTCGTAGATAGACTTGGCTTCCCCATCGAGATCGGAACGTTGCTCCGGGTTCGTCGGCGAGCCGCCGTGATCCGTCCCACCGCCCGGATCGTCCGGGCCGCCCGTCGTCGTGCCGCCGTCGCCACCGCCTTGCGCGGACTTGACCGGCGCCTTCGCGTCAGGACCGCACGCGGGGACCGCGACCGCCAGCGCGAGCGCGCCGGCGATCCCCATAACCCACGCGCTCGACAAACCGACGCTCTTCGCTCGCATGGCCTGCTCCGTCACGCCTTGGACCCGCGAGGTCCTGACTTCCATGGCCCGCTTCACGGCGCCACCGGCGGCGGGACTGCCGCACCGTTCGGCTTCGGGTGCTGGACCTGCCCGGCGCGCCACTGCAGGAACATCCCCTTGGTGTATTTCATCTTCGATCCGGGGTTCGCCGGATCGTCTGCGGCCTCGACGTACGGGCCCATCTTGTCGTCGCCGAGGTAGTCGGTGAAGAACGCGAGTCGTCCGACAGCCTTCTGCACGGTCGCATCCTTCACGTAGTTGATCTTCGCCATCTGCGCCGCGATGGCGTAGCGGCCGATCATCTTCGCGTTGAGCACATCGAGCTCGCCGTCCTTGAACTTGCGCCACTCGGTGCGCGCGACGTCGCGCAGCTGATCGGCCTGATCGAACTGCTGATTGGCCTCCATCTGCTTGATGAGCGCGTCGAGGTTGATCGTCTTGCCGTTGGCGAGCTTCAGCATCTTCGGCAAGTTGAAGGGCGCGTTGTCGAGGCCCGTACGAAGCGTGTCGTAGAGCGACCCGATGCGCGCCGTGATGGCCGGGATCCACGCCTTCGACTTGTACTGCGTCGCGATGCGCTCGAGCTTCGGGCGCCACTTCTTCTCGGCCGCGTCGAAGTCCTTCGTGTACGCCGTCTTCACGTCGTCGATCGCGCCGCCGTAGTGCGAGTGCGTGTTGCTCGAGTCGTAGTCGAAGTCTTTTTTGATCTCTTCGTCGACGAGTGTGAACTCGCACTCCGAGACCCAGTCGACGTACGGCCAGTCGTCCGCCGTGATCGATCCCGTCTTCTTCCCCTCGGTGTCCATGACGTCGAAGGGATGGCTCTTGAAGAACTCCCACGACGAGATCGTCTTCTTCATCCAGTCGTGGTAGCCCGCGTCGCCGATCGACTTCAGCATGCGCGCGATCTTGTACGCCGCCTCGAGCGCGAAGCGCGCCGCGGGACCGTTCGCCTGGTTCTTCTGGTGGAAGTCGGAGAGCGACGTCTGCGCGACGCGGCGGTTGGCCGCGTTCGAGCCGGTGTCGGGGCCGCTGATGTCCCACTGGCTGTAGTCGAAGTTCGCCTTGTTGAAGTCGGCCTCGACGCGCTTGTCCGCGGGGAGCGCGAACTCGGGCGAAACGAGCACGCCGTACTGCACGAGCATGTTCGCGCGGTCGCCGATGTTCGCGTAGATGACCATCGCGTTGCGCGCGGCGTTCTGTCGGCGCGCCGCGGGGAAGCGCTTGTTGAGCGCGATCTTCGAGTACGACTCCGCCGCGCGGCGGTAGTCGAAGAAGCTGTAGTACGTGGAGCTCAACGCCTCCCACGCTTGGAGCAGGTAGCCGACGCGCTCGTCGTACGGATTCTCCTTCGCGCCGCCGCCGCCCTTCCCCTTCCTCTTGTCGTCCTCGAGCTTCTTGAGGAGATCCTCGCTGCCGTACTTGTCGATGAAGAGGCGATACATCTCGATCGCCTTCGCGGTGTTCCCGATCTTCTTGTACGAGTACGCCGCGTTGATCGCCGCTTCCGGCGCGCGTGCGTTCGACGGCTCGGCTTGCAGCGCCGACTCGTACATGCCGGCGGCCTGTGCATAGAGCTTCTGAATGTCGCCCGCGGGCTTGTTGTCCTTTTCGGCCTGCTGGGCGGCATCGAACGCCTTGCGGGCCTTGTCGAACGACGCCTGAATGATCGACCCCTTGGCGAGCGCGTCCTCGTCGGCCTTCAGCTTCTCGTCGACCTTGCCGTTGATGACCGCGCACGACTTCGCCTGCGCCGCCTGCGCGAGCTGGAGCGAACGATCCTTGTCGTTGTCCATGTTGCTCATCGAGATGAGGCGCGACCACGCTTGGTATCCGGACGCGTCCTTCCCGCAGTGATCGCGGTAGATCGGCTCGTAGCGCTCGCGCGCCTCCTTGAAGTTGCCGTACACGAAATAGGCTTCGGCCGAGTAGAGGAGGAAGCCGAGCCCGCGCGGCGGACTCTGCTTGTCCTTCTCCGGCGGCACGCGCTGAACGTAGTCGTCGCGCGCCTGCATGCTCGCCTGCACCTCGGCGGGGATCACCTCGACGACGACCTTCTGCGCCCCCTCGGGTCCAGACAGTTTCGGGAACTTCGGGTACTCGTGCTTCTCGATCCCGCTGCTGCCGCCCGACTGATCGAAGCGCGTGTACGCGAGATCGCGACCGACGTCGGAGAGGTCGACGACGTACGTCGCCGCATCATCCAAGTACTGATCGTCCTCGTCGGAGTCGCGCACTTCGATCGCGGTCTTTCGCGCCGCATCGATGTCCGGCGTCGACGGCTCGGGGTACGTCTTGCCGTCGATGCCGTGGAGATCGACCTGAATGCGCACGCGCCAGCGGAGCGCGTCGGCGAGGAGGAACCGACTTCGGTACGAGTCGGGCGCGTTCTCGTCTTGGCTCAGGTACCCGCGCCATCCCAGCGCCGCGAGCTTGTACTCTTCCTGCGCGCGCAGCAGCCACTCGATGGTCTTGCCTTTGTCCTGACGCTCGGCGGCCTTCTGCGCCTCGTCGTAGTACGCCTGGCCGTTGCCGGTGTGCTTCTCGGCGGCGGCACGGAGACCGAAGCGGACGATTTCTTCCGCGTGCTGGAGCGCCGCAGGGTTGTCTTTGTTGCAGTCGACCCACGGTTTGTCGCCGACGTAGTTCGCGAGCTCGGTGCGCGCCTTCAGCGTCTCGGTCTCGTAGAGCGTGCGCTCGGGGCTACCGACCTGCTGCGCCTTCGCCCACTGCTCGTAGGTCTCGGCGATGCTGTTCTGCACGTCCGGCATCGACGGATCGCACAACGACCCACCGCCGGGCCCCGTGCACTGCTTCGGATCGCACGCGCCCCATCGCTTGATGATCTCGCGATAGACGTTGA
>JAYVXB010000393.1:0-5297 GCA_043785585.1 Deltaproteobacteria bacterium
TCCCGGACGAGACGAAGAGCGCCGCCTCCTTGCCCGTGATCTCCGCGATCTCTTCCTGCAATGCCTGCACGGTCGGGTCCTCCCCGAACACGTCGTCGCCGACCTCGGCGCGAGCCATCGCCTCGCGCATCGCGGGCGAGGGGCGCGTCACCGTGTCGCTTCGCAGGTCGATCATGCGCGCACGTTACCGCAACGGGCCTTCTCTCGACGTAGGTCGAGCGTGGTTTACCGACGCTTGTGGTGCGTAGTCGATTTTGCTGCGAAGCGGCTTGCGCACACGGGAAGGCGGAGCTACAAAGTGGTTGAACCAGTTGATGAGCAAAGGACGAACGGCCCCGATGACCGCCACGAAGCCCGCGAGCAGCTCCCCTCCGCCGAGCGCAAAGCGCAGCGACTCGGCGAGCACGCTCGCGGCGATCGGCCCGATCGCCCGCTCCAGCGTCGTCGATGCCGTGGCCGATCGCCTTCGCGGAGAAATCCTCGCCGGGCGCCTCGAGCCGGGCGCGCGCCTCCCGTCGGAGCGTGAGCTGTCGTTGGCGCTCGGCGTCAATCGGCTCACCCTCCGCGCGTCGCTCGCCCGCCTCGAGGCGCTCGGCCTCATCACGACACGCCACGGCGCGGGCACCATCGTCACGTCGTGGCGCGAGCGCGCCGGCCTCGAGATGCTCGCGACGCTCGTCGGCTCGCTCGGCCCGAACGACGCCATGCGCTTCGATCTCTTGTCGTCGATCCTCGAGGTAAGGCGCATCCTCGCGTCGGAGGCGATCGCGCTTGCCGCCGCTCGCCACACGGAAGCGGATCTCGATCTCATCCAAGGCTGCCAACGCGATCTCGTCGCGCACGTCGACGATCCCGTCGCCTACGCGCGCGCCGACGTCGCGTTCATGCGCTCCGTCGTTCGCACCGCGCGCAACCTCGGCCTCGAGCTCCTCCTCAACTCGTTCGCGCGGTACCCCGACGAGCACCCCGGCATCGTCGCCGCGCTCTACGACGACTGCGCGAGCAACGTCGCCATCTACGAATTCGTCGTCGAGCTGATCCGCTCCGGCGACGTCGACGGCGCGCGCACGCTCGTCCGTCGCGCGCTCGAAGAGATGGACGCGCTGTGGATCAAACGCAACGCGCCGACGCCTGCCGAACCGGCATTGCCCGTCGGCGATCTCCCCAAAACGACGCGGCTCACACGCTCCGCGGGAGCGAAGAAGAAGGTAAAGCGATGAACCTCACGAAGATGGAAGTGCGCTGGGCGACCGCAGAGTTCGGCACGATCTTTCCGGGGTCGGATGCCGCCGGAGTGCCGAGCATCGGCACGATGGACATCGCGGGTTTTCTCGCCGAGGTGTGCCGCGGAGTCCCGCTGAAGGCAGCGATGGGATTGCGGATCGCGATTTGGATCGTCGCGCTCGCGCCGATCTTCGTCCTGAGCCGCTTCGCCACGTTCGCCTCGCTCGCGACGCCGGAACGCGAGCGCGTCTTGGACACGCTCCTCGCGAGCAAGAGCTACCCGATTCGATCGCTCGTCATGATCTTGAAGACGATGGGCGCGCTGCTCTACGGCGCCGATCCGATCGTTCGCGCGCGCATGTACGCGCGGGTGTCTGTCCCCTCTGTCGCCGATGGGCGGCCCGCGAGCAGCGGACCGAAGCTCGTCGCGCTCCGTCTCAAAGGTCAGGCCGCGTAGTCGACCTCTTCTCTTCACGTTCTTGCAGGAGCATCACCATGTCCGACAACGCAACGCACTACCCCGACGAGTCGCTCCCCGAAGGCTCGGTCGTCGACGGCGCGACGCTCGAGCACGACGTCGACGAAGAGTTCGACTTCGTCGTCATCGGATCCGGCGCAGCGGGCGCGGTCTCCGCGCACACGCTGACGAAGGCGGGCTTCTCGGTCGGCATCCTCGAAGAAGGACCGTGGGTGAAGACGCGTGAGTTCGGCGAAAAGGTCTTCGACGCGTTCAAGACGATGTTTCGCGACGCCGGGACGCAGGTGCTCGAAGGGCACTCGTTCATGCCGCTCATCCAAGGGCGCTGCGTCGGCGGCAGCACGGTGATGAACTCGGCGATCGCGTGGCGCACGCCGGAAGACGTGCTCGACGAGTGGTCGGCGCGCTTCGGGCTCGGCGACTTGGTCAGCGCGGCGGCGCTCGAGCCGCACTTCGACGCGCTCGAGCACGACTTGAACGTGCACGCGGTCGACGACGACGCGCTCGGCGAGAACAACCGGCTCTTCGTCGAGCAAGGCTCGAAAGACGGCATCGCGCCGAGCCGCATGCGTCGCTACGAGCGCGGCTGCAAGGGGACGGGCCGCTGCATGACCGGGTGTCCGAGCGCGGCGAAGCAGGGGATGAGCGTGACGTACGTGCCGTGGGCGCTCGCGCACGGCGCGCGGATCTTCACGTCGTGCCGCGCAGAAAAGGTCGTCATCGAAGGCGGGCGCGCGGTCGGCGCGATCGCGACGTCGACCACGGGCAAGCGTCGCGTTCGTCTGCGCGCCCGGCGCGGCGTGTTCGTCGCGGCGAGCACGATCCAGACGCCGAACATTCTCCATCGCAGCGGCATCCGCTGCGCGGCGCTCGGCGCGCATTTCCAGGCGCACCCGGGGCACGGCATGGGCGGGCTCTTCGATCGGCAGATCCACATGGATCAGGGCGCGACGCAGGGCGCCGAGAGCATCCACTTTCGCCGGACCGATCGCCTGAAGATCGAGACGATCTCGATGCAGCCCGAGCTCGCCGCCGTGCGCATCCCCGGCATCGGCTCCGAGCTCATGAAGCGCTTCGACGCGTTCTCGAACCTCGCCGTCTGGTGCCTCCTCGTCCGCTCGGAGGCCGAGGGGACCGTGCGGCCGGGCTGGGGCGGTCGCGACAAGGTGAAGTTCTCGCTCACGCAGGCCGACATGGATCGTGTGCGCAAGGGCGCGGCGCTCCTCGCGCGGATGATGTTCGACGCGGGCGCGCGCGAGGTGTGGCCGGGAATCTTCGGCGTGCCGAGCGTCTTGAAATCGCGCGACGACGTGAAGCTCATCGAGGCCGCGCCCGCCGACTCGCGCTCGTACAGCTTCGTCGCGACGCACCTCTTCGGCGCGGCGCGCATGGGCGCGGATCCGCGCTCGAGCGTGGTCGGTCTCGACTTCAGCACGCACGCGGCCAAGGGGCTCCACGTCGTCGACTCGAGCATCTTCCCGACGAACCTCGGCGTAAATCCGCAGCACTCGATCATGGCGGTGAGCCGCCTCGCCGCGACGAGGGTCGCGTCCGAGACCCAAGCCGCCGTTGCGCCGCGCTTGAAGAAAGCCGCGGGAGCGACGGGGGACGCGGGAGCCACGGCCAAGCGCGCCTGATTCGCGCTTGACTCGCGGAGGTTCGCGCGTATCTTCCGCGTCCGCTTCGCCGTACGCGAGCGCCGCCTTAGCTCAGTGGTAGAGCAACGGTTTCGTAAACCGTAGGTCTCGAGTTCAAGTCTCGAAGGCGGCTCCCAGGATCCTCCGTTCCGCGTTCCCAAAGGCGTAACCGAGGTTAGAGTGCCGCGTAGAACCGCTCACAACGGAGTGGAGGAGACGCGGAATGATCAGATCGAAGCTCGGCATCGCGTACGTCGCGGGCCTGACGGCGCTCGCAGTCGCGACAGGCGGCTGTGAAAAGAAGATCGAAGGCGACAACAAACCCTCGCTCGGCGCCGCGGCCAGCTCGGTCACGGCGGCGCCTCCGCCGGCGACCGCGAAGATCGTGAAGTACGCGATCGATCCCAAAGGCACGACGTCCATCGACATGCCCGCGCCGAAGGAACACATCAAGGCCGACACGACGGCCGCCGCCGGATCGATCGACGTCGATCTGATGAACCTCGCGAATTCACGTGGCGAGGTGAAGATTGATCTGACGACGCTCTCGACCCACACGTTCGATGACAAGGACAAGAACGACTCGCAGACGACGCACGCGCGCACGTGGCTCGAGGTGATCGTCGACGGCAAGACGAAGGAAGAGAATCGCTGGGCGGTGCTCGCGATAAGCAAAGTCGACGGTCTCAGCGCGACGGACGTGACCAAGGTCACGCCGACGAAGGACGGCAGCGACGACGTTCGCACCGTGACGATGACGGTGCACGGCGATTTTCTCGTCCACGGGCACAAGCTCGCGAAGGACATCCCCGTCCAGGTGAAGTTTCGGTACCCGTCGGGCGCGGCCGCCGACTCGAAGCCGACGAGCGTCGAGGTCAAGTCGACGACGCCGATGCGCATCACCCTCGCGGACCACGACGTGAAGCCGCGCGACGGCTTCGGCGCGATCGCGAAGGGCGCGCTCGGCCTTCTCGGGACGAAGGTGGCCGATGTCGCAGATGTGTCCGTCGACCTGAAGGCGACGCCCACGCCCTGAAATCGAAACCGATCGCCCCGACCGGGCGTAACGTACTGGCAATCGCGAAACACACGATTTTTCGAGGAGAAGCACGAATGCGACCGAATCTTTCGTTCGAGAACCTGGTGGGGACGTTGGCTGCGCTCGGGACGACCGCGATTCTCGCGGGTTGCGGCGGAGCGCAGCCTCCCGTGAAGGGGACCGAAGTCGCGCCGTCGACCGCTCCGACGGCGGCCGGCCAAGCGTCGTGCTCGGCCGCGGGATGCGGCGCCAACAAGGGTGCGGCATCCGCGGCTGCTCCGATGCCGACGCCGCCTGCAACGCCTGCGGCGGACGTCGCGCCTGCGACGACCGCGAGCGCCGCAGCGTCCGCTACGCCTCCGGTGACGACCGCGAGCGCGAAGCCTCCGACGCCACCGGCGCCGAAGAAGGCACCGCCGCCGCCGCCCAAGGGCACCGGCACCGGACAGCAGAGCTGCGGCCCCGGCACGTGCGGCACGGATCCGAAGAAGAAGTAAGCTCACGACCGCGATGAGCGGGCGCGTGAACGGAGTCGGTCTCGGGCTGCGATGGGAGTTCCTCGACGAGCTCCTTCATCGTTGCCCGCCCGAGATCGATTTCCTCGAGATCTCGCCCGAGAACTACATGCGTCGAGGCGGCTACTACCCGGCGGCGCTCGAGTACGCGCGCGAGCGCTATCCGATCGTCACGCACGGGCTGACGATGTCGATCGGCGGGACCGACGCGCTCGACGACGGGTACCTGCGCGAGCTCGCGGCGTTCGTGAAGGACGCGGGATCGCCGTGGCACTCGGATCATCTCTGCGTCGGGACGGCTTCCGGCAAGATGCTGCACGAGCTCTTGCCGGTCGCGTTCAAGGAGCGCGCCGTCACGCGCGTGGCCGATCGGATCAAGCGCGCGCGGGACGCGGTCGGCGTCC
>JAYVXB010000394.1:0-16215 GCA_043785585.1 Deltaproteobacteria bacterium
CGGCGAGAGCTGGCACATCGTCGTCACCGCGATCGAGGGCATCGCTCGCGTGTACATGCTGATCCATTGGTATCCGCTCGCCGGGGTCCTCGCGGGCGAGCCGGTCCGCGCTCGCACCGGTCGCGTGCGCGCGCTGCACGTCGCGCTCGCGCTGGCCTACGCGACGGCCGACGTGCTCCTCGAGCGTGTCGCTCCGTGGGTGCACGGTCATCTGATGGAGCAGGTCTATCCGCTCGCGTTCGTGTGGCTCGCGATCGCGGCGGTGCGCGTCAGCCGCCGCGCCGAGCCGAACGCCGGCGTCGTGCGATGGCTCGCGCTCGGCTACTCGCTGTTCGTCCTGCGCGGAGAGGCCGTGCTTTGGCTGTTCGGCGAGAGCTACCAGCCGGCCACGGCGCGCGCGTTCGTGCTGATCACGGTCATTCAGGTCGTGCACGTCGCAGCGTTCGGCGTCGTGTGCTTGGTCGTCGCGCTCGCGCTCGAACGCGCGGCGATCGTCGCGCAAGCGGCGCGGCTCCGCGACACCGAGGCGCGCTTGATGAACGCGCGACGCCTCGCGAGCCTCGGCGAGATGGCTGCGCGCATCGCCCACGACTTCAACAACGTGCTCATGGTCATCATGAGCGGCGTCGATCTCGCGCGGAAGAACGCGCTCGCTTCGCCGGCGTCCGCCAACGCGGTGCTCGCCGACGTGTCGTCGGCTGCAACCGACGCCCGCGCGCTCATCGCGCAGCTCCTCGCGTTCGGTAGGCCGGTCTCGGGCGACGCCAAGGGTTGCGACGTCGCGGCGTTTCTCGAAGAGCGCGCTCGAAATCTCAAGCTGCTCGCGGGCACCACGGCGACGGTCGACGTCGAGCGACCCGCGGCGTGCACGCGCGTCGGCATCGACGCGGTCACGCTCGAGCAAGTCGTCTACAACCTCGTCACGAACGCCCGCGACGCGATGCCGCACGGCGGACGCATTCGGATCGAGGCGCAGGGAGTCACCTTCGATCGCCCGCGCGCGGTGCAGGAAGGTCAGCTCCCGGCGGGGAAATACGTTCGGATCAGCGTCGAGGACGAGGGCGTCGGGATGCGGCCCGAGGTCTGCGCGAAGATCTTCGAGCCGTTCTTCACGACCAAGGGGAAGGCGGGCACGGGGCTCGGGTTGGCCACGGTCTACGCGATCGCGATGCAAGCGAAGGGCGATGTCGCGGTGACGAGCGTCGCCGGCAAGGGGACGCGCTTCGACGTTTTTCTGCCGGTCGCGGGAGCGTGATGCCGCCCGCTCGCCGCCCACCGCCACGCACGCGCCTCGGCGTCGACGCGCGGCGCGCGCAGCTCCTCGCGCTCGGCGTCGCGGCGTTCGCGACGCGCGCGTACGACGACGTCCCGATCGACGACATCGCCCGCGCCGCTGGCGTGTCCAAGGGGCTCCTCTTTCACTACTTCCCGTCGAAGCGTGACTTCTACATGGCGACGATCCGCGAGGCAGCGGAGCAGCTCCTCTCGCAGACGCTCGCGGACCACGCCGAAGACCCGCTCGCGCGCCTCTACGCCGGCCTCGACGCCTACCTCGCGTACGTCGCTCGCCAAGGCCCCGCGTACGCGGCGCTCCTCCGCGGCGGCATCGGCTCGGATCCGGACGTCCTCGCGATCGTCGAAGAGACGCGCGGCGTCTTCCTCGCGCGGCTGATGGAGGGGCTCCCGTCGACGACGCCGACGCCGCTGCTGCGGACGGCGCTGCGTGCGTGGCTCGGGTTCGTCGAAGCGGCGGCGATCGAGTGGATCGATCACCGCGACGTGGATCCGGCGAAGCTGCGCGACCTGATGGTCGCGGTCCTCGTCACGGTCACGACCGTCACGGCACCTGCGCCGCCGTCAAGCACGCCGCGAAGTCGGTCGCGCCGGCCAACCAAGAAGTGACGCACCGATCGCCGTCGTCGCCGATGACGACGATCTGCCCGCCCTTGTGGCGCTCTTGTGCGCGCGGTTTCTTCACGAGGAGGAGCGACTGCGGTTGGTTGTTCGTCGGGTCGAGGACGAGCTTGCTCATGAGCTCCGGCTCGAGACCGATCACCGACTGGTAGTTCGCGCGCAGCTCTTCCTCGGAGGTCCCCGCCGCGCCCGGCGTGTTCTGCACGTCGGGATCCGGAAAGCGCAGACCGGTGCGGCTGTAGAGCCGAAGCGGGCGACCGACCTGACCGTGGCAGTCGAGCGTCGCGCAGCGCTTCTCGAGGAACGCGCTCACGCCAGCCTGCTGACCCACGCCCTTGAACTGGTTGTAATCCGGTCCGACGATCGTCGTCGGACGCAGCGGATCGGGCGACGACGCGCACGACCCCGTCATCGCCGCGACCGACATCGCGAGCACCGACGCGCCCGCGACCGACGCGAACGAACGCACGAGGCGGTCGTGACACGCGCGCGAGATGCTCATTGCGCGCTCCCGTTCCCGGTCTGCACCGGGTTCACCGGACACGCCGGCGGCTTGTACGTGTTCTGGTCTTCGACGGCTTGATCGACGAGGTGAATGTGACCTTGCGAGTCGTAGTACGGCGGATCCTTGTGGCAGTTCGCGCACGATGGCTCGCGGCCGATGTGGCTCTGCATCCCTCGCGTCGTTCCGTCTTTCGAGATCTGCACGAGCACCGGGTACGACGGCTTCCACTGCTCGGGCGCGACGAAGAAGTTGCCGACGCAGTTGGTGTACGCGGTGAACGACGAGTTGAGCGAATCGACCATGATGACTTGCACGTTGTCGACGCCGATGGCCCGCTTCGGACCGTAGAAGACCGTCCCCGCGATCGTGAACGTCGTCTTCGCCGGACCGAACGCGCCGTGGCACGTCGTGCACGGCTGACCGGCGCGGTGGTACTCGCCCTGCGGAACGCCGCTGATCTCGCCGCCCAACGCGTTGACGGCTGCATTGTGCACGGGATCGACCGCGCACGATGCGAGCACGGCGGCCGCGACGATGACGGCGAGCGGCAACGCAGCGAGCGATGCGAAGCGAGACGAGAGCGCTCGGGGACTCATCAGTCGAACTCCGCGTCCAAGATGACGGATCCGTAGACCGCCGTGCGTTGCGTGACGAAGAGCGCGTTGAAAAATCGCGTGTACATGGCGTCGCCTTGAACCGAGATCCCGAATTGAGTCTTCGACTCGGGACCGGTCAGCGCAATGTGCGTTCCACCCCCACCGGTGATGGTGACGAGAGGGCTGAGCTCGCGATCGCTGGAGCGATAGAGCGGAAGCGTGATCCCGCTGTTGTCGACCTGCGCCGAGTACGCGAGCTGGTAGAAGTTCGCGGCGGTCTGCGCGTGAACGCGGAGGTGCGGCCAGACGCGGAAGTAACGCGACAGGTCCATCACGTAGCGCGCGTCGGTCGTCGACGCCTTGATGCTCCACGTGTCGTTGTAGAAGCGCTGCTCGAGGCGCAGCGTCGTCGTCCCGAGCCGCTTCGCGAAGCGCGCGGCGATGGCGTAGCGATCGCGCTCGGTCGGGAGCTGCTCGAGCGGGCGGAACGGCAGGCGGTAGCGATTGACGAGATCGACGGTCGCGCCCGTAGGAATGAACGGCGCGACGCTGACCGGATCGAACATCGGGATGTAGCGATAGGGCTTCGATTGATCGCCGCGCTCGAGCTCGTACGTCCCCGTGATGAGGACGAGCGCCGTCGGCGAGAGGATGAACGTCGCGCCCGCTTCGATGTCGGTCGTGTTGAAGATGTGGCTGAAGATGTCGAACGGCGTGTTGCCGCGCCCGATCGTGTCGCGCCGATAGCCGAGGCCGATGCGCGGCGTGATGAGCTTGTCGCGAAGATCGGCTGTCACCGCCGCGCCGCCACCCATCGACAAGTAGTCCGGCTCGCGCGACAGATTCGCGAAGCCGGTGACGCCGAATTTTCCCGGCTTGTACCCGCCGTAAACCGTGCCCGCGTACCGGGTCTCTTTGAACGGCGGTGACGCTTCGGAAACGATGTCCGGCGAAGCCGCGCTGACGACATCGATGAGGAAGCTGCCGCCCACGTTCCAGCCCGCGGTCGGCGAGTAAATCGATGCGTTGACCTCGGGCGTGTAGACGAAGACGTGGTTGGTGTCGGCGTACGCGCTCATCCCGAGCCCCGCCTTGATGACGAGGCTCTTCTTGTTCGACGGGAGGCACTTGATGACGTCTTCTTGGCTCTTCGCGCCGAGCATGCAGCGGAGCTGCCCCGGCGTCAGGTACTCGGGCGCCTGCGATTTCAGCGTGATCGTGACGACGAGGAGCTCGCCCTCGCGCACCGAGTAGTCGTGATCGAACGCGAGCGGGATGCCGCCTTGCGTCCCTTCGGCGTGCACCGTGTGGTGCCCCGGGTCGATCGAGAATTTCTTCGTGAGCGCCTCGCTCGGCACCGGGCGATCGTCGAACGACACGACGAGATCGTCGATGCCGGGCGGCGGCGTGAACGTCACGTGCGGGATGCGCGGAAGGATCTTCTGCACGCGCTCGCGCGCCGCCTTCATCACGCCTTGATCGTTCTTCTTGATGCCTTGCTCGAGCGCCTTCTGCGCGTCGCGGAGCGCGTCGAGCAGCTTTCCGATTCGTGCTTCGCACGACGCGAGGTGAAGGCGCGTGCGCGGCTGCTCCTCGAGCTCGAGCGAGCGCTTGTTGTGCTCGATGCACTGATCGATCTTGCCGGCCATGTCGGCGGCGAGCGCGGCGCTCGCTTCTTGGAACGCCTCGACGTTGGTCCAACCGGGGATCTTGACCGCGCCCGCGGACGGCGGAGGCGTCGACGGCGTGTCCGGCGTGACCGTGGGCGTGTCGCCCGGCGCGTCGCCGCCACCCGGTTGCGGAGCGGGCGGCGCGGCGGCCTTCTTGACGTCGGCCCACTCGGCCTTGATGTCGGGCGTGGCGCGCGCGGGGAGCTGCGCGTTCGGATCTTCTTGAAGCGCCTTCGTGAACTGCGTCTTCGACTCGGGCTTGTTGCCGAGCTGCGACGCGATCATCCCGAGGAGGACGTGGATCTGCGCTCTCGCCGGCCCGGTGCACCCGCGGCGGCACGCCGTGAGCGCGTCGTCGAGCTTGCGCTTCGCTTCGCCGAAATTCCCGGCGGCGTACTCCTCGTTGTAGATGGCCTGCACCGTCGCGACCGCCGCTGCATCCTCACCCGAGGCCGACACCGCGGGCGCCGCGAGCAGAATCACCAGCGAGAACAGCAGCGACCGTAGAACGAATGCAGCGCGCACTCGGTACCGAGTGCCCGTGCCGTTTCGCACGGGCATAGGCGCTCGCTCGCGACTCGCGCAGGGACCCACGTTGCGTAACGTACCGGACTTCAGCGGACAATTGCGATCAGTTACAGCCGCAGCCACCGCCGCCGCCGCTCAGTCCCCCTGAAGCGCCCTCGGAAACCGCGCGGACGTGGCCGTCGAGCGGGCTCGTGTATGGATCGTCCGCGGTCATCGTGGGATGCGCGAGCGTTCCGCGCTCGTACGGTGCGACGCGGACGCAGCCCGTGAGGGCCGACATCACCACGCTCGCCGCCACCATCACCATCACGACTCGGACGATCTTCATGTTGGTCTCCCTGGTCTTGCAACCGGTAGCGGTGCGTAGTGCATCGTGCGGGCCAACGGCGGCGGCACCGCGACGGCGGGAAAATCCGCGTAGACACGCGCCGCGGAGGCCGCCGGATGGATCGTTTCGGATCCGGGATCCTGCTCCATCCCCAATGTAGGCGAGGCGCGGGACGGCGACAAATTCGCTCGAGGGAGAGCACGAGACGGCGGAGGTTGCGCGGGCGCGCCTCGTGCTTCCATCATGACGTATGCGATTCTTTGGGTTGGCGATCGTTCCGATGGTTCTCGCGGGCGCGGGCGTGTTTGCAGCGTGCGGCGGCGAGACCGACACGCAGTATGGACCTCCGGGAGGTCTGCGCGGCGCCAAGCTTCCGGATCCGACGGGAACGACGACCGGCACCGCGCCTCCCGCCGACGGCGGAAAGCCGCCGACGGACGCCGGCATGGGCGGCGACGTCGTCACGATGAATTGCGCGGTGAGCTTCAAGACGCAAATCTATCCGAGCATGCAGCCGGCCGGCACGTGGAAGTGCTCCGCGGGACTCTGCCACGGCGGGACGACGCCGCCGACGATCAGCGCGACCGACGCGACCGCCGCGTACACCTCACTCAAGGCGTACACAATCAGCGGAGGCGGCGGGCCCAAGCCGTACTTCAACCCGGCGAGCACCGATCCTATGCAGTCGACGTTCGAGTGCAACCTCAAGGGGGCGTGCGGCGCGGGGCAGATGCCGGTTCCGGGCGGCGGCGGCGGCGCGGTCGCTGCGACGGCGGCCGAGCTCGCGAACGTCGACACGTGGGTCAAGTGCGGGGCGCCGAACAACTGAGGCGCGTCCGCTGACGCATCACCTGACAAACGCCGCGGCGCGTGTTAGCCGCTCACGTAGATGGATCGGCTTCTTTCGCGGCTCGAGCGGCGCTTCGGCAAGTACGCCGTCGAGCATTTGACATGGGTCATCGTCGGCGGGATGGGGCTCGTGCTCGCGCTGTCGTTCGTGCGCCCGCAGATCGTGCCGCTGCTCGCGCTCGACTTCGATCGCGTGATGCACGGCCAGGTGTGGCGGCTCTTCACGTACATGCTGATCCCGCCGACGGATCTCGATCCGATCTGGTCGCTCGTCGCCGTCTACTGGGTGTGGCTGATGGGGACGAACCTCGAGCAAGAGTGGGGCGCGTTCAAGATGAACGCCTTCTACGTCGTCGGCATGATCGGGACGACGATCGCCGCGGCGATCGCCCACGGAGCGATCGGGAGCTTCTACTTGAACATCTCGCTGACGTTCGCGTTCGCGACGCTGTTCCCCGATTACACGATTCGTCTGTGGTTCGTGATTCCGGTCAAGATGAAGTGGCTCGGGTTCCTCGCGGCGGCGTACTTGATTCGCGACATCGTCGTCGTCGACAGCTGGGCGGTCCGCGCGTCGATCCTCGCGGCGGTGACGAACTACTTCGTCTTCTTCGGCGGGCACTTGCTCGGGATCCTGCGCGGGCGAAAGCTGATGCTCGAGCAGGCCGCCAAGCGCGAGTCGTTCCGCGCGCCGCCGCTCGAGGCGGCGATCGGTGGCACGATGGGGCAACGCAAATGCGCGATCTGCGGCGCGCTCGAAGCGGACGGCGCCGACATCCGCGTCTGCTCGTGCGAGAAGTGCGGAGGGCAACCGCGCACGCTGTGCCTCGCGCACGCGCGTAACCACTGAGCACCGAGAGCGTCGCCGCGCGGTCGCGTCAGACCGACAGGACGATCTTCCCGAAGCCTTCGTTCGCGGCGAGCTGCGCGTGCGCTTGCGCGGCGAGATCGAGAGGCATCACGCGATCGACGACGGGCTTCAGCGCGCCCGACGCGAAGAGCGGGACGACGTGGCGGGCGAAGAGCTGCGTGGCGGCGATCTTCTCTTCGAGCGGGCGCGAGCGGAGCACCGTGCCGACAATCGTGACGCGCTTGCGGAGGACCGCCGCGAGATCGACGTCCGCGCGCGTGCCGGCCATGAGCCCGACGAGAACGATCCGGCCGCGCGGCGCGACGCACGCGATGTCTTCTTCGACGTACGCGCCGCCGACGAGCTCGAGGACGACGTCGACTCCGATGCCGCCCGTGACGCGGCGCACGTCGTCGGCGAACTTGCCCTTCGCGACGACGACGCCTTCGTTCATGCCGAGCGCGCGTGCGCGTTCGAGCTTGTCGGCCGTGCGTGCGGTGCCGATCGTGCGAGCGCCGATCGCGCGTGCGATTTGGATCGCGGCGGTGCCGACGCCGCTCCCGGCCGCGTGAACCAGCATCGTCTCGCCCGACGCGAGCGCGGCGTTCGTGACCATCGCGTCGTACGCCGTGATGAACGCCTCGGGGATCGCGGCCGCGTCGGTGAACGACATGCCGTCGGGGATCTTCGCGAGCGTGCGCGCGTGCGCGACGAGCTCTTCGGCGTACGAGCCTCCACCGACGAGCCCGAAGACGCGATCGCCGACCGCGAAATCCGTGACACCTTCGCCGAGCGCGGCGACCTCGCCGGCGAACTCCATCCCCGGGATGTCGCTCGGAGCGCCCGGCGGCGCGGGGTACGCGCCCATGCGCTGGAGGAGATCCGCGCGATTGAGCGCCGTCGCGCGCACGCGCACGAGGACTTCGCCGCGTGACGGAACCGGAGACGGCACGTCACGCAGCAGCAACACTTCGGGACCGCCGAACTCCGTGATGACGATTGCGCGCACGCGCGAGAGCCTACCAGAGCTATACGGAGGGGCGCATGCCCGCCGTCCGCGTGAAGAGACCCATCGTTCGATCGTTCACCAGTCCCTTCGAGCGCGAGGCCGGAGCGCACGTGCGCGCGGGCGGCCACGCGGTCGTTTGGGATTCGCCGTCGCGCGCGCGACTCGTCGTGCCGCAGCCGATCGCGAAAGACGAACGCGACTTGGCGTTGTGGTCGCTCGCGGACCTCGGGCGATGGAAGTGGGCGACGGCGAAGCGCGGACCGCTGAAGGGGCTCGCGTTCATGCGCGTTCCGTCGGACCTCGCGTTCATCGTGCGCCACCGCGCCGAGCGCGACTCGACGATGCGCGGTAGGACGGTGACGATGCGCCTCGACTGCCTCGAGTGCGGCGCGTGCTGCCGCGCGAACGAGGTGATCCTCGAGGACGAAGACATCGAGCGCTTCGAGAAAGCGGGACGCGCCGAGCTGATGCGAGCGCCGTACGCGCGCCGACGTCGCGACGGGCGCGTGGTGCTCACTCTGCGGCAAGACAAACGCTGCAAGCACCTCGCCGACGACAACAAGTGCGACATCTACGCGCTGCGCCCGGAGGCGTGCAGCACGTTTCCGGTCGCGAGCGAGGGATGTCTGTTCTCGCGCGAAGAAGAGCTGGGGATCTACGAAGGCGCCGCGACGCCGTACTGAGTCGGCGACTCGAAACGCGCCTCCGCCGAAGTGTGGCGCGGTTGCTGCGCGCGGCAGGCTCGCCCCGCTCGCCGTCGTCGGTACGAAGCGCGTTTGCGCGCAAAGCCTCGCGCGATCGCGTCGCGGCCCGGCACGTGCTTTGGTCGCGACATGACATCTGTGCGTGGGGATCTATCGACGCGCGCGATCGGCGCGCTCCTCGTTGCTGCAACACTCGCCACCGCGGGGTGCGCCGCGACCAAGGTGACGAAGCTCGTCTTCGGCGGCAACTCGCGCGAGCTGCGCGTGCGCGCCGAGGGCGTCGCTCCGAGCTCGCCGACGCATCCACCGATCCTCGTCCTCGCGTTCGACGGAGTCGATCGCGCGCTCCTCTACGACGAGATCCGAAAAGGGCAAACACCCGAGCTCGCGAAGCTCCTCGGTGGCGCGGAGGGGAAGTTCTCGCACGCGTACTTCGACGACGCGATGCTCTCGACGCTCCCTTCGTCGACGATGGCGGCGTGGGTGACGGCGTTCACCGGAGTCGGCCCCGCGTACCACGGCGTGGCCGGCAACGAGTTCTTCATCCGGGAAGACCGTCGCTTCGCTGCGCCGGCGCCCGGGACGTTCTCGGACTCGGCGCCCGTGATCTCGATCTACACCAACGACTACTTGAACAAGCTGAGCCTCGCGCCGAGCGTGTACGAGCGCATGCGCGTCGACGATCCGAACGTCCTCGTTTGGGTCGCCATGCAGCACTTCTATCGAGGCGCCGATCGCGTCCTCTTGACCAAGCCGACGATCGTCGTGAACGCATTCGAGGCGTTCGTCGAGGGGGCCGTGGAGAAGGCCGCCGCGCAGAAGGAGTCGAGGCGCATCTACGAAGAGCTCGACAAGCAAGTCGTCGACGTGGTGATCGGCGCGCTCGATGCCGAGACGCTCCCCGACGTCCTCACGGTCTACCTGTCCGGCACGGACCTCTACGCGCATGTCGCGGCCGAAGGGCCGGACGTCGCGCGCCGTGCGTACCTCCGCGAGGTGGTCGATCCGCAGCTCGGACGGCTCGCGCAGAAGCTCCGCGCGCGCGGAGCGCTCGACGATCGCTACGTGGTGGTGACGTCGGATCACGGCCACACCGAGGTCGTGCACGACGACGCGCACGCGCTTTCGACGAAGCCCGATCGAACGCCGCCCGCGCTGCTCGCGAAGGCGGGCTTTCGCGTGCGCCCGTTCAAGCTCGACGTGCCGGCGAGCAGCGATTTTCAAGCGGTGCTCGCGTACCAAGGCGCGATGGCCTACGTCTACGTCGCCGATCGCTCCGTATGCTGGAAGGAGAAGGAATCGTGCGACTGGACGCGACCGCCGCGCTACGAGGAGGACGTCGTCCCCGTCGCCGAGGCGTTCTACAAGAACAACGAAGACGGCTCGCTCGTCCCCGAGATGAAGGGCGCGCTCGACATGGTCCTCGCGCGGCGGCCCAAGGTGTATTCGGCGGACGATCTACCGTTCGAAGTGTACGTCGGCGGCGGCAAGCTCGTGCCGATCGACGAGTACTTGGCGGAGCATCCGCATCCGACGTACGTCGCGTTCGCGGCGCGCATGCGCGATCTCGCAGTCGGTCCGCACGGGGAGCGCGCAGGTGACGTCATCCTCATCGCGCACAACGGCGATCGCGACACGCCCGACCAACGATTTTATTTCGCGACGCCGTATCACTCCTGGCACGGCAGTCCGTCGCGGAAGGACTCCGAGATTCCGTTCATCGTCGCGCGCGCGAGCGAGTCCGGCGAGGCGGTGAGGCGCGAAGTGAAGCGCGTCCTCGGCGACGCGCCCCATCAGCAGAAAGTGTCGGACGTGCTCCTCATGCTGCGGAAGGCGACGCGAGCCGCGGAGTGATCGCGCGGGTCGGATGCGTCGACCGCGCGCCCGAGCCTAGTCTCGCGCCGCGTCCGGTGCTCCGGCGTCGCCCACTGCCGGCGGTGGCGCGACGAGGATCTCGAGCTGCGCTTTGATCGCGGGCACCGTCAGCGAGTCCTTCGCCGCGGCGTCGACGAGCGCGCGACCCTTCTTGTCGCCGAGAGCCCAAATCGCCTTCGCGACGTCGACCACCGCCGCTTCCATCTCCGATCCCCGCGCGTTCCCGCGGTACATCGCAAAGAACTCTTCGAGCGCAGGGAGCTCCGCCGGCGTCGCGAGGACGAGCATCGCCGCGGCGACCTCGCGCACGTCTTCTTCGGTGTCCGCCGGATCGAGCAGGTGCATCGCGAGCGGACCTGCGCCGCGCGCCTCTTTCATCGCGGCGAACGCCTTCGCGATCGGCGCGACGGGCGGAGTCATCAGCACGTCCTTCAAGTAGTCGTATGGGAGCGCCAGCGCCGCGAGCATGTACGTCGTCCCGTTGCGGCGAAGCGCGAGCGCTGCGCGTGCGTCCCGCTTGATGTCGGGCGGCGTCCGCGGATCGCTCGCGAGGTGAACGAGGACGCGCGTCGCGTTGTCGTCGGTGAGCGCGGCGAGATCCTTGAGAAGGATCCGCTGCGCCGTCGAGAGATCCGCGTCGGGGCTGGTGACGGCCTTCTCGAGTTGATCGGCGAGGTTCTCGGTCGACGCGACGCGCGGCGGTTGGTACGCGTCCGACTGCACGACGCAGCTCTTCAGCGGCTCGCCGAGATCACGCTCGCCCGCGACCGCACCGCTCGCCTCGTCGAGGATCGTGATCTTGCCGAGATCGTCGCACGCCACGAGCGCCCCCGACGCCGCGCCGCCGCCGAGAAAATTGGCGGCGTGCGTATGCACCCACCGAATCTGCGCCTTCTGCGCGTCGAGCCCCATGACGAGGCGAAAGTACGTCGCGTAGAACATGCCACCGTCGATCGCGAGCGGCCCTTGCGGCGAGGTCGGACGCGCGTAGAGGCGAATGCGATCGTGCGCGCTCGTCGTCGGGTGCTCGCGTTGATCGCCCGACGACATGAGCAGCGGATTGCCCGGGAGCTCGCGCGGCGGGAGGCCGGCGTGCGACGCGAGGTTCTTCGACGCGCCTTTGATGCGCTCGTCGAAGCGAAAGAAGCCGACCTCGCCGAAGTAGAGCCCTTCGTTGAGCGTCCACGCGCGGCTCACCGTCTCGCGGAAGGTGACGCGCGCGGACTCGTCGCCCGTCGAGAGATCGATGACGGAAACGTACTGATGCCCCCAAGGCACGAACGCGAGCCCTTGCAGAACCGCCGGCCTGCCGAGCTGTTTGTCGGTCTCGATTTGGCGCACGCTCTTTCCGTCGCGCGTGACCGCGAGGAGCACCGCGCCGTTGCCGCCGACGCGCGTGAACGTGATGACGGTGACCGCGCCGTCGTCGCCCGCGCCGCGGAGCTGAAGTCCGCCGGTGTCGCGCGCCCACAGCTTGCGTCCCGTCGTCGCGTCGAGCGCGAAGACCTCGCCGCCGCCGGACCCGACGACGATGCCGCCGGCGATGACCGGACGCGCGTCGAGCGGATGCGCGAACGTCCATTTCGGTCCGCTCGTGAGCGGGATGCCGACGAGCTTGTCCGCGTTCCCCGCGACACCGACGACGACGTCCGCGCCCGGCGCGGGCCTCACGCCGGCGAGCTTCAGGCGCACGCGCTCGATCGACGCGCCGCCGTCGTCTTCCCAGTCCGCCGAGAAGAGCTTCGGGTTCGTTTGCCCGCCGCCGCACGAGGCACCGATCATCGCCGCGACGAACGCGGCCGCCGGCACGAGGCCCGAACGACGCGCGCTCACGGCGCACCTCCCGCACCCGGCGCGCCCGAGGTCGCGAGCACCGCCTGATCGATCGCCTGCTTTACGCGCTTCGACCACGACTCGGGCCACTTCTTCTGCGCCTCTTTCAAGAACCTGTTCGCCTCGCCCGTGCCGAGCTCGCGGATGCGCCCGACGATCTTCACCTTCGTGTCGTCGTTCACGTCGGCCCCACCTCGAAACAGAATTTGATCGAGCCCGCCGACGACGACGTCGAACGGAACCGCGCCGAGCTTGTTCGCGAGGCGCTCGCAGTCGGCGCCCGCGCAGAGCTGACCGATCGACACCGCGGCCTCGTTCACTTTGTGCTCGAGCGCCGTAAAGAGATCCCCCACCGCGTCTTTCGCCTTGAGCGCGCCGAGCGCGGTCGCCGACGTGCCGCGGACCTGCGCGTCGCCGTCGGACAGCGCGGCACGAAGCGCCTTCACCGCCGCCGCCCCCTTCGTCTTCGTCAACGCCGCCACGGCCACGCGCCGAAACGCGACGTTCCGGTGATGCGTGTACCATGCAAGCGCGTCGCTCCCCGCCTCGGACTCCGTGTCGCCGAGCGTCTCGATCGCCGACTGCGTCAGCGCGGCGTCGAGCCCCTTGTGCAACAGCTCCGCGATCGCGAGCGCCGCGGACGCGCCCCCCTTCCCTGCCATGCGCACGTCGTCGAGCGCCGATTTGATCTGCGACGGATCGCCCGACTTGAGTCGCGCCACCGTGTCCTTCGCGAGCGTCGGCGTCGCGGGCGCGGCCGGTGCGGGCTTCGCGGGCGGCGCGGCGTGCGTGAGCGACGAGGCGGCGACGACGACGAGCGGAAGGGAGAATCCTAGGACGCCGAGGTGGCGAAGGAGTCGCAAGCGAGTGGGGCGAAGACGCATGGGGCGAATTTCGCCCCACACGCGCACAATGTCCATTGTCGTGCTATCTCGCCCGCATGACCACGGCCGGCCCGCGCAAGAAGCCGTGGTACCTCGTCGCGGCCCTGATGGGGGCGTTGGGGCTCGGTGCAGGCGGCGGATGCGAGGGGCAGCGCCTGGTGAGCCTCTACCGCGCGGAGCACCTCGACCCGTCCGCGTTCGTCCAGAAAATCGACAGCGACACCGACCGCGAGGAGGTCCGCGCGGCGCTCGAAGGGTACATCGGCGCGCTGGCCGACGGTCGCGATCGCGCGTTTCCGCTCGCGGTGGCGGCGCTGCTCATCGGGTTCGCGACCGTGCTCTTCGCGATGCGCGCGATCGGCGGGAGCGCGGGCGCGCGGCGCGGGCTGATGCAGCTCGTCGTCGTGCAGGCCGGGCTCGTCGCGGGGACGTTCTTCGTCGAGCGCGACGTGCGCGCCGCGTCGGTGCGCCTCGCCACCTCCGAGATCCGCGCGCAAGCGCACCAAGAGATGCCCGACGCCGCGAAGGCCGAGCAAGAGATCCGCATCAACCTGACGAAGGTGCGCCTCCGCGATCCCGCTCGTCTCGCGATGAGCACGATCGGTTCGCTCCTGATCATTTTCGCGCTGACGCGACGCGGAGCACGCGCGTTCTTCGAAGCTGCACCGTCTCCTCGCGATAGCGCGCTGGATCAGTAGTCTCGTCGCGATGCCGAAGATTCGCCGGCTGCCGACCGACCTCGCGAACCAAATCGCCGCCGGCGAAGTGGTCGAGCGACCGGCGAGCGTCGTCAAGGAGCTCGTCGAGAACGCGATCGACGCGGGCGCGCGGCGGATCACGATCGAGATCGAGCAGGCCGGGCTCGCGAAGATCCGCGTGACGGACGACGGCGAAGGAATGGACGAGGCCGACGCGCGCCTCGCGCTCGAACGGCACGCGACGAGCAAGATCGCGAAGATCGAAGACCTGATGCAGATTCACACCTTCGGCTTTCGCGGCGAGGCGTTGCCGAGCATCGCATCGGTATCGAAGCTGACGCTCGTCACGCGTCGGCACGAACGCGACGAGGCGATCCAGCTCGTCGTCGAAGGTGGTGGCGCGCCGGTCGTGCGGCCGATCGGCGCCGCGGTCGGGACGAGCGTCGACGTCGCGGAGCTCTTCTTCAACGTCCCCGCGCGCCGCAAGTTTCTCAAAGCGCAGAGCACCGAGTCCGCGAACGTCGGCGAGGTCGTGCTCATGGAGGCGCTCGCGCGGCCGGAGATCACCTTCGTGCTCCAGCGCGACGGCAAGGTCGCGAAGGAGTACCTGCGCGTCGGCGTTCGCGCCGAGCGCGTCGCGCAAGTCCTCGCGGGCGAGCACCTCGAAGAGTGCATCGGCGCGCGCGGGCCGATGAAGATCGAAGCGCACCTCGGTCCGCCCGAGCGCGCGCGTGCCGGCGCGATCGGTCTTCACATCTTGATCAACGGCCGCCCCGTGCGCGATCGCCAGCTCGCGCGCGCGATCGCGCAGAGCTTCGGATCGGTGCTCGAGCCCGGGCGCTATCCGGTCGGCGTCGTTTACATCGACGTCCCGCCGGAGATGGTCGACGTCAACGTCCACCCGCAGAAGAGCGAGGTGCGCTTCGCCGACGCGCGCGCGCTCTTCGACGCGGTCACGCGCGAGCTCCACGGCGCGTTGTCGGGCGCGTTCGTCCTGCCGGGCCTCGGGACCGGATCGCGAAAATGGATCAACGCGGTCAAGCAGACGACGCACCCGCCGCCGCCGGAGACGATGGCGCACGACGACACGTGGCGATCGATCAAGAACGCCGACCTCCGGACGCCGCCGCCTCCCGATCCGTGGGAGCTCGCGCCGCGGAGCGCGGTGCCGATGTCCGCCGAGCCTTCGACGATGAAGTCGCTCGAGGAGCGTCTGCGCGACGCGAACGCGGCGAACGCGGTGAGCGAGCTCTTCGGCACGAAGGGGTTCTACGCACGCCTGGTTTTTCTCGGGCAGCTCCGCGCGACCTACTTGCTGTGCGAGGGCGACGACGGGCTCTACGTGCTCGACCAACACGCAGCGGCCGAGCGCGTGACGTTCGATCGCCTCAGGCGCGACTACACCGCGCGCAGCGTGCCGACGCAGGGGCTGCTCATTCCCGAAGTGGTCGAGCTGTTGCCGGCCGAGGTCACCGTGCTCGAAGAGGCGGGCGAGCAAATCGCGAAGCTCGGTCTCGAGGTGCGCGCGGTCGGGTCGAACGCGGTCGCCGTGCACGCGATCCCCAAGCTCCTCGTGCGCGCGGCGCCGGAGCGCATCGTTCGCGATCTCCTCGCCGAGCTGGGGCACGCCGCGAAGCGCCCGTTCGGCGACGCCGCGGATCTCGTGCTCGCGACGATGGCGTGCCACGGATCGATCCGCGCGGGCGACGCCGTGTCGCCCGACGAAGCACGCGCGCTCCTCCGCGCGCTCGACGACGTCGACTTCGCCGGCCATTGTCCGCACGGTCGCCCCGTCGTCACGCGCACGTCGTTCGAAGAGCTGGAGCGCCGTGTCGGACGCTGAGACGACGATCGTCGCGCGCGCGCTGGCGATCGCCGGCGAGAATCCGGACGCCGTCGTCGCCGTCGTCGGCGCGACCGGGAGCGGCAAGACCGAGCTCGCGATCGGCCTCGCCGAGAAGCTCGGCGGCGA
>JAYVXB010000395.1:0-5288 GCA_043785585.1 Deltaproteobacteria bacterium
GCGACTCGGACCTCCCGAACGCCGGCGTGCGCGGCTGCGTCGCGCGCGTGTTCTCGAACCTGTCGTTCCCCGAGCCCGAGGGGGGCATCGTCACGGTCAGCTACCCGATTCTGTTCGCGCCCGGCGATCCGTAGACACGCCAGCGCGCGCGCCGCGAAGAAGTGGTACGCAGTCGGCGTGGAACCAACGAACGAGAAGAGCGACATCAAGCGCGTCGGCATTCTGTTTTCTGGTGGGCCCGCGCCGGCGTCCAACGCCGTCATCGCGGCCGCGGCCGGCACGTTCCGACGCAGCGGACGCCAGGTCTACGGCATCCTGCACGGGTACTCCTCGCTGCAAGACTACGATCGCGCGACCGGCCCGCTCGTCGCCGAGGAGCACTTTCACGTCTTCGAGGATCGCGATCTGTGGGGGCTCCGAAACGCACGCGGCGTCTTCGTCGGGACCGGACGCGCGAACCCGGGAAAGGCCGTCGTGTCGGTGCACGATCTCGACGATGCGGCGAAGACCGAAAAGCTGCGGCGCGTGTACGAGGCGCTCGTCGATCTTGACATCGACGCGATCGTCTCGATCGGCGGCGACGACACGCTGCGTACGGCCAACTGCTTCTACGAGTTCCAGAATCGTTTGCCCAAGGACGCGCGCCGCGTCCGCATCGTCCACGTGCCGAAGACGATCGACAACGACTACCGCGGGATCGACTTCACGTTCGGCTTCTTCACGGCGGTCGACGTCATGTCGCACGAGCTCTTGAACCTTCGCGCCGACGCGATGGCGACGAGCAGCTACTTCATCGTCGAGACGATGGGGCGAAAAGCGGGCTGGCTCGCGTACGGCGTCGCGATCGCGGGCGAGGCGCACCTCGTCGTCGGCGTCGAGGACGTCGTCGGCGACCTCGCCATCGAAGAGAAGGTGACCGATCCGGCGACGGGCGACACGCGCACCGCGGTGCGCCTCTCGATGGATCGTCTCGCGGATCTCGTCGTCGATCTCATCTTGTCCCGCGAGCGCCGCGGCAAGCTCTACGGAACCGTCGTCCTGGCCGAGGGGCTCGCCGAGATGCTCCCCGACGCCTACCTCCGCAACGTCCCGCGCGACGAGCACGGGCACGTCTCGCTCGGGCGCATCGACATCGGAAAGCTCGTCGCGAAGATCGCCTCCGAGAAATACGAGGAGCGCACCGGCCGACCGAAGAAGCTCACCGGCGTGCAGCACGGCTACGAGTCGCGATGCGCGCCCCCACACGCGTTCGACGTCGTGCTCGGCTCGCAGCTCGGCCTCGGCGCGTTTCGCGCGCTCATCGAGAACGGCCTCGACGGCGTGATGGTCAGCGCGTCCGGTCAGCTCGAGCTCCGCTACGTGCCGTTCGCGCAGCTCATCGACCCCAACACGCTTCGCGCCGACGTGCGCTTCGTCCAGCGCGGCAGCGATTTTCACAGGCTCGCGACGGAGCTCGGGACGCGCATCACGTTGAAGTGATCGGGGAAGCTTTGCGCGACCTCCGCGTATTAACCCGCGCGATGAAACGACTCTCCATGGCTCCTCTTCTCTCGGGTGCGCTCCTCCTCGCCGCGTGTGGCCCCAGCGTGACCGAAATGCGCTTGGTCACCGCGCCGCCGAAGGCCACCGATTGTTCGCTCGAGTTCCTCCAGCTCACCATCAACCAAGTGTCTCCGGCGGCTCCCGAGTACGCGTACGAGATCCTCGGTCACGTCGTCTTGCAAGAGACCGGTGTGCAGGATCCGATGCAGGAGAAGTACCGCGAGATCATCCGTCCGCGCGCGTGCGCGATGGGCGGCGAGGCGGTCGCGATCCTCCAGCAGTCGACCAGCTCGACGTCGTTCGGATCGGGCAGCGGCGTCGACTACGCGGTCGTGCGCAAGAAGACGAGCGGCGCGGCTCCGCCCGCCAAGTTCTGATCAGCGCGCGAGGATCCCCTCGGCCCACAGTCGCGCCAGCGCCATGATCGTGTGCTGCGGATTCACGCCGAGGTTCGTCGGGATCGCCGATGCGTCCGCGATGTAGAGCCCTTCGTACCCGTGCACGCGGCCGTCGCCGTCGCACACGGAGCGCGCGGGATCTTTGCCCATCACGCACCCGCCGAAGAGGTGCGACAAAATAGCGACGTACGCGCGCGGATCGAGCGGCGCGTCTTTCAGCTTGTCGATCTCGTTTGCCTCGAGCTTGTACGGCATGCCGAAGATCGACGGGATGACCGCGCGCGCGCCCGCCGCGACGTGCGTCTTCGCGATGAGGTAGTTCGCCTCGCGGAAGCGCAGCATGTCGGCGCGATCGAGCGTGTAATGCACCGCGGGCTTGCCATCGAGCGTCGTGCGAATTTCGCCCACGGTCTCCGCGCGGCTCGCTTGAACCCACATCGCGAGGTAGCGAAATTCTTTCAGTCGCTCCATCAGCACTTGCCCGCTCCCCGACAAGCGACCCGAGAGCATGTCGATCGGGAGGCTCAACGTCTCGAGCTTGAACCCCGGCTTCTCGCGGTACGCCGTCGACGCCCATCCCTGCGTCGCGCCGATGCCCATGTCGATCGGCTCGTCGTACACGCCGAAGATCGGCGTGCCCGGGTGCGCGCGAAATTGCTTCCCGAGCATCTTGTTCTTCACGCCCGAGCTCTTGAGGAGGAGCGGCGAGCGCGTGACCGACGCCGCGACGAGCACGCCCTTCTTCGCGCGCACGGTGAAGTCGGCGCCCTTCTGCCGCGTCTGCGGATGCCGAAAGCGCCCCGTCACACCGATCGCGCGCTGCCCTTCGAAGAGGACGCGCGTAGCGGGCGCGCACGACATCACGGTGCCGCCGCGCGTGATCGTCTCGCGGACGAAGTTGCGATTCAGGCTCTGCTTGCGATCCGCGCGGCACCCTTGGAAGCACTCGCCGTGTCCCAAGCAGCCCTTCACGTACCGCTTCATGTAGTAGCTCGCGTAGCCGACCTTCTCGGCGCCCTGCATCGCGAGGAGGTTCGAGCGGCCGCGCGATTCGCTCGGCGCCTCTTCCCACGACAGCTCGCGCTCGAGCTCGTCCTGAATCCGCGCGAACGCGTCGGCCATCTTTGCGCCGCCGACGCCGTGCTCGCGCTCCCACTGCTCGAAGATGTCCGCAGGCGTGCGCACGCCGATCGCCGAGTTGATGACGGTCGTACCGCCGACGAGCGACGCTTGGATGATCGGCCAGTACGCGCGACCGCGTGTGAAGCTCGAGCCCCAAGCGTCCACCATGTCGCGCATCGCGCCGTAGATCGACGACGGGTAGTCCTCGGGATCGCGCCAAGGTCCCGCCTCGACGATCGTGACGCGCTCGCCGCCGCGCGCGAGCGTGACCGCCGCCGTCGCGCCGCCTGCGCCGCTGCCGACGACGACGTAGTCCGCCTCGATCTCGACGTCCTCGCCGCGTGGGCGAAAGCTCACGTGCGTCATGACTGCTTGAACGTCCCGGGATCGGGCGCCATCGGCGCGAGCGCGAAGCACGCACGCACCTTGTCGTCCGCGCCCCAACACATCCCCGCCGACAGACGCACGAGGAACACCGCCTGGCGGAGCACGTAGATCGGTGACGAGAGAATGCGCTCGCAGTGACGCTCGAGCAGCGAGCGCGGCAGAACGAACGCCGGCAACGGGACGTAAACGGTGAGCAGCGGGGAGATCGCGAAGACGATCCCGCCGACGACCAGCCCGAGCCAATAGAGAGGATCGGCGTCCTTCTTCATGCGGCGAAGGAATCCGTCGATGTCGGTGTCGGCAATGCCTGGGAGCGACTCGCTCCGCGGCATCATCGCGCACATCGCGAACTTGACGAGCCAGATCACGCGAGGCGGACAGCTAACACAGTTTGCGTGCCTGGGTCTTCGTCGGCGGTTCGTGCGGCGATCGCGGCGAACCTCGTCTGGATGTCCCAGCCTTCGCTGCGCGTTCGAAAGCCGATGTAGAAGAGAAAGCGCGCGCTCGCGACGAACGGGATCGTGAGCCAGAAGCCGGCGAGGGCGAGGACGCTTCCGCCTTCGGCGAAGAGCGGCGCGGGCGATACGATCTCGAGGAGCTCGTGAACGACGACGCGGCCGGCGACGTCGGTCAGGAGCGCGCCTGCCCACGGGAGCGCGCCGAGGACGATCGCGCCGAAGACCGCGTCGCCGAGCTGCGCGCCCGCGATCCGTTGCGCGCGTCCGAACGCACGACCGACGCTCGCGCCTTCGAGGAGCGCGACCTCGCCGACGAAGAGGGTCACGCCGCCGACGTAGATCGCGGGGACGATGAGCATCGCGACGCTCGCAGCGACGGCGACGAGCTGCGCGATACGCGCGACGACGATCCGAGGCGACGCACGGAGCGCGAGCTTCAACGCATCGCGCGCGCGCACGTCGTCGGCGAACACGAGACGCGATGCGAGCGCCGCGAACGGAGCCTGCGCGCCGATCGCGAAGACGACCGCCGTCGCCCACGCCCACGCCCATCCCGCCCACGTCGCCATCGCCCACGTCGCCGCGAAGCACGGAACGAGCACCGCGAGCATCGTCCGCGCGTAGACGCCTTTGTGCGCCGACAGGAAGAGGATCGCGAGATCGAGCACGTCGAGGAGCGACCTCTCGCGCAACGTGACGCGTGCTTGCTTCAGGTCCATGGCGGCACATCCGACGGCTCGCGCGTCCCGCGTCCGACGAAGATCATGTACGCGAGGACCGAGACGAACATCGCGACGCCGACGCTGCGCTTCACGATCGCGAGCGCGCTCGAGCCCGACCAGAACGCTTCGATCCCCGCGGCCATCAACAACATCACGGCCGCGCCGAAGACGATGACGACGACGTCACGCGCGACCGCTTGCAACGATGCGGTGCGCGTCTTTTCACCGGGCGCGACGATCGACCAACCCATCGCGAGCCCCGCCCCGCCCGCGAGGACGATCGCGCCGAGCTCGAGCGAGCCGTGGCCGACGACGAACGTGACGATGTTGTCGCCCGCGCCTTGCGACGCGACGTAGCCGAGGACCGCGCCGATCGACAGCCCGTTTTGCACGAGGTAAAAGGCCGACCCCACGCCCCCGAAGATGCCGAGCGCGAAGCAGCGGAGCGCGATGCCGACGTTGTTGTTCACGTAGAAGCCGGCCATGACCGCGTCTTGTCCGGCGGCGCGGGCCTGGGGATGGGCTGGTCGCTGGTCCACCCCGGCGAGCGAACGCGCCTCGCGTCGCTACAGGCCGTCGCCAAGGACGTCGTCGTCATCGTGTGCGGCGCAGCCGCGATGCTCCTCGGCGCCGCGGGCATCGAAGCGTTCTGGTCCGCG
>JAYVXB010000396.1:0-5282 GCA_043785585.1 Deltaproteobacteria bacterium
GGCGCGGGTGGTCGACGCGACCGGCGAGCGCGGCGTCCTCGCCGGCACCGTTCACGCGCGCGAAGCGAACACGAGCCCCTCGGAAGAAGGCATGACGGACAACGCCGCCAAGGCGATCGAAGCGCTCTACGAGACGCTCACCGCGGAGCTTCTCCAGAAGTCCTGACGCTCGACGCGTGCGCGCGGCCCAGCACGCGATATCCTAGAGGGATGCTTCGCGTCACCGTCGTCGCCTTTGCCGCGTTCGCAGTCGCGTCCTCGGTGGCCATCGCTGCGTGCTCCGATGCATCGAGCTCCGTCGACGCTCCGCACGACGCCTCGCGTCTCTTCCCCGACGTCGCTCCGGATTCGTTCGTCCTCGACTCGCCCGTCTTCGCCGACTCGACCGCGGTCGACGCGAGCGTCGATCAGACGGTGGAGGCCGACGCTGCCGCGCTCACGTACCCGCAGGTGGTTCGCGCGGACACGCCGCTCTCGTACTGGCGCTTCGGCGAAGCGAGCGGGACGGTCGCGACGGACGAGACCGGGACGACGAACGGCACGTACACGGGCGCGGTCACTCTCGGCGCGGCTGGCGCGATCGCCGGCGACACGAACACGGCGGCGAGCTTCGACGGCACGACGGGATACGTCGCGCTCGGGAATGGCTTCGGCTTCACCGGCACGTCCGCGATGTCGATCGAGGTCTGGGTCAAGCCGGGCACGCTCGACACAGCCTCGTACCGGCGTCTCTTGTCGAAGGAGATTCAGGACGGCAACGGCCGACAGGGTTACCTCATCGCGGCCATCGCCGCGTCGGACGCGGGATCGTTCAGCTTCGAGCGCTTTCGCGACAATGGCACCGAGGTGCTGCGAACTCTTCTCCCGATCGGCGCGTACAGCCACGTCGTCGCAACCTACGACGGCACGACGATGCTCCTCTACGTGAACGGCGCTCAGGTGGGCAACGCGACGAGCGCGCGCATGCTCGCGACGATCGCGGCGCCGCTCAACCTCGGGACGTACAGCAACCCGAGCTTCGATCCGCGAGACTTCTTCCCCGGAGCGATCGACGAGCTGGCGATCTACGATCGCGCGCTCCCCGCGGCGCGCGTGCTCGAGCACTATCGCGTCGGGAGCGGGATGTAGAAGGACGAGCGCTCGCCACTACGGCGCGTCGTCGTGCTCCCAGCCACCACCCTTTTGACGACGGCGATATTCCGCGCGGATCTCGCTTCGCGCGTCGCCCCGGAGCAGATCGCACGGATCGAACCAGTGCTCGGTGGTGGCGCGCGCGAGGATGGGAATCAGCTCGCCCGTGAAGTCTTTTTCGTCGGGGCAGCGGTGATGCCAGAGCGCGGAGCGATCGGGCACGTCGGCGAACGCGAGCACCTCTTTGATGCCGCCGTTGCAGTTGGTCGCGACGACCAACACGCGACCGGGTAGCGATGGCATCGCGCCGTCGGGCAATCGCAGGACGACGTCGTGATGGAACTCGCCTTGCGACCAGTGCGCGACGAGCTCGTACTCGCCGAGGCGATCGGTGATCTCTTCGAGGAGCGCTCCGAGGACGAGCTTCCTGGCGAGGTGCGAAGCGCTGAGAGGCATGCGTACGGACAAGGTGCCGACCCTAGCCAAAAACGCTACGTCTCCAAACGGACGACAGCGACGCGATGTACCTCAAATCGCCGGAGCGATGGACTTGAGACGGCGCGCGATGCGCTCCTCGAGAACGTCGGCTTCGATGCCGAGCGCCGCGGCGGACGCAAGCAAGAGCGCGCGCTCTTCCGGCTCGACGCGGCCGTCGATGATCGCCGCCTCGACGAGCAACGCCATGACCCGCGCCTGAACGTCGGACCCGAGCGCGCGGAGCGTCGCGGTCGCGCGACCAGGATCGCTCGTCACCATGCGATCCGCTCGGTCGTCTTGCGAGAGTCCGAACCGCTCCAGCACGCGCCGGAGAAACTCGCGCTCCTCGTCGACGACGACACCGTCGGCCGCGATCACGGCCTCGATCAACTCGACGACTTTCGCCTGCTCTTCGGGGGCCACTCCCCAAGGATACGGCGCGGTGCGCGCGAACGTCCCCTCCCGCGTTCGATTTTTCGTCGGCGAGGACGGAGCACATGCCGCCCCGCGCGCGCACCCGGTCACCTCCGTACTGTTTCGAACGGTGGCTCGACGTATCATCGCCGCGCGATGTCCCCGTCCGCCGCGCATCTGATCGTCGCCACCTTCGCGCTCGTCGCGTTTCGCGCGAGCGGCGCTCCGGCGCAAGATGACTCGACGCGGGCCCTCGTCGCGCCCGCCGCCGTCGTGCCCGACGTCGCGCTGCCGGCGCCGCCGCTGTCGGTCGCGGCGCCCGAGCCGAGCCTCGACGGCATCGCATGGTCGACAGGACCCGACGTTGGCGAGGGGGTCGCGATGAAGGACACCGGCAATCCGCGCGGGAACAACGTGTTCATCGGCTACGCCGGATACCGCATCGCGCTCGAAGATGCCGAGGCATGGGTCGACGCGCTCTACGGCGCGTGGCTGCGCGATCGCGGCGTGCGGTACGTATGGGCGGTGCGCGGCCCCGACGACTCGCACTACGAGAACAAAGAGATCGGCAACACGAAGATCGGCGCGCGTCTTCGCGGCGTCGCGCCCGCCGCGTCGTTCGTGCTCGTCGCCGCGCACTCGAGCGGGAGCTGCGTCGCGCACGAGCTCTTCAAGCAGCTCGCCGAGGGCCGCGATCCCGAGGGATCGACCGCGGGAAAGATCGTCTACTTCAACCTCGATGGGATCGAGAAAGGCCTCGCCCCCGAGAGCGTCGCGCGCCTGCGTCGTGCGTACTTCGTCGGCGCGGTCGATCGCGCGACGCGAACGGTGTCGCCGAACGAAGGCGAGATGCGGCGCGCCGCCCTGCAGTACGCACGCGACTACGTGGAGTACGACGCACGCGGCGCGAAGTGCGCGAGCGGCGCGAGTTGGTGCTTGCACGTCTCCCTCGTGACCAACGCGCCGCACGATCCGCGCGGAACCCGCTCCCACCTCGACTACTCCGAGTTCTCGAACGGCGTCGCGACGCGGTTCTTCGACGCGAAGGCAGACGAAGCAGGGATCGTCTCGCGATGAACGCGCGCCTGTCGCAAACCGCACCCGACCCCGTGACGACGCTCGCGCCGCCGTACTGCGCGTTCTTCGACGTCGATCACACGCTCATCCGCGGCTCCACGGGGACCGCGTTCGGCAAGGAGCTATGGCGCGCGAAGATCGTCGGCATTCGCGATCTCGCGCGCGTGCTCGTGTGGAACACGATGTACCTGGCGGGCCGGATCGACGAGATAGAAATCTGGAAACGCTCGGTCGAACGGTTGGTGGGGAAGCTCGAAGCGCCGATCAAGCAGGCCTGCGAAGACGCGCACGCGCGCCTCGTGCGACCGCTCCTTTATCGAGAGGGCGAGGACGAGATCGCGCGCCACAAGAGGGAGGGCGCCCACGTCGCGATCATCTCGGCCGGTCCGCGGTATTCGATTCTGCAAGTCGCGAACGATCTCGGAATCGATCGCGTGTCGACGAGCTGGGCGAACGTCGTCGATGGGCGCGTTCACGATCTCGCGGGCGTCGAGATCCCCTACGGCCCGATGAAGCGCGTCTACGCGCAGCGCTATTGCGACGAGCTCGGCGTCGATCCGAAGGACTGCTGGGCGTACGGAGACAGCCGCTCGGACATCGAGATGCTGGAGCTCGTCGGTCATCCGGTCGCGGTGAATCCGCGAAGGGCGCTGCGCCGCGTGGCCGAGGAGCGCGGATGGCCGATCGTGCGGTGGACGCGGACGCGCGGCGGCTGACGTTTCGACCGACAGCGCCACACTTCGCGGCTCTCACCCGAGCCGCGCGTCGATGATCTCTCCCGCACGCAGCGCCATCGCCATGATCGTCAGCTGAGGATTCACCCCGAGCGAGCTCGGGACCGCGCTGCCGTCGGCGATGTAGAGCGACGCGACCTCGTGCGTCTCGAAGTCCGGACCGCACACGCTGGTGCGCGGATCCACGCCGATGCGGCACGTGCCGAGCGGATGGAACGCGCTCACTTCGAAGTCGCCGGGGCTCATCGTCATCTCGCGCAGCTTGGTCACGTCGCGCATCGACGTCACCTCCTGCATCCCCGGGAGGCACGTCGCGACGCGGCGCGCGCCCGCGGCGAGGAACACCTCGCACAGCTTCGCGATCCCGCGCTGCATCCGATCCGCGTCGTGCATGTTCATGTTGTACGTGATGAGCGGCGAGCCGCGCATGCCGGCGCGAACCTCGCCGCGCGACGTGTCCTGGATCATCAAACCGAACGTCGCCATGTGCCGGTACTGCTCCATGAAGTGCGTGAAGCGCCGGCCCGCCCACGGCACCGTGACCGCCGCGACGTCGAGCGGCGTCGATCCGCCTTCGAACATGATCCCTTCGTCGGCCCAGTCTTCGATCGCGTAGCCCTGCGGGATGCCGCGCGCCATGTCGATGTGCTCGTCGAAGAGCGCGATGACTTTCGCGGCGGGATGAATCGAGAGGTTCCTGCCGACGTATTCGCTTCGCGTGCAGACGCCCGCGTTCTTGAGGATGACGGGCGTCATCAGCGCCCCGCCGGCAAGGACGACGGCTTCGGCCTTCACGCGAAAGCGTCGGCCCGATCCGAGCTCGCCGCGCACGCCGCGCGCGCGACCTGCGACGACGTCGATGCCGTCGACGCGCGCTGCCGTCACGAGCTGCGCGCCGCGCGCGAGCGCTTCGGGGACGTAGCTCACGTCGGTCGATCGCTTCGCGCCCGACGGACAGCCGAACGCGCAGACACCTTGGCCATCGCAGTCCGGTGCGTTGCGCATCAGCGGGTGGTGCTTCATCCCGAGCGCCTCGGCTCCGCGCGAGACGACGCGACCGACACCGCCGGTGAGAGCCATCGTCGCGCGCTCGACGCGGAGCATCGACTCGACGCGCCGGTAGTACGGATCCATCGACTCGGCCGAGAACCACGAGAGCCCCATCTCTTCGCGCCATCCGCGGAAGACGCGCTCGGTCGCGCGGTAGCACGTCCCCGAGTTGACGATCGTGCTGCCGCCGACGGCGCGCCCCGCGAACACCGGCGCGCTGATGTTGCCGAGCGCGATCGTGAGCCCTTGATCGCGGTAGAGCTTCTTCATCATCTGCTGCGTTCGACCGTTGAGCGCGTCGCGGCGATGCAGATCACCCTCTTCGATCAAGAGGACGGCGCGACCGCGCGACGCGAGCTCGAACGCGACCGCGGCGCCGCCCGCGCCCGTGCCGACGAC
>JAYVXB010000397.1:0-5281 GCA_043785585.1 Deltaproteobacteria bacterium
GCGGTGTCGTCGCAAACCTCCCCGTCGAGGCGCGCGACAATCGCTTCTACTTCCGGCAATGGTTCATCGCGCTCGTCAAGTACCTGAAGAATGCCGCCAACCCGGTCGCGACTCTCGACGTCATTCACGCCACCACGCTCGACGCAAAGAATCTCTTCTTCGATTCGCTCGGTTCGGGTCAATTCGAGATTGCCGAATACATCGAGCGGTCTGCGGTCACGGCGACGAGCGATCCCGTGGACGTCGTGTTCACTGCCGACGTCCGCAATGGCATCATGAACAGCTACGACTTCTCGCGCGACCTCTTGCGCGGCGAGCTCGCGATGTACTCGTCGATGATCGACCATCGACTCGCGAACGATCCGCCTGGAAAGCAGGACACCGCGTTGCTCACGAACATGTTCGGGAGTCAGGTGCTCTTCGCCGGATGGAAGGACCACGTCATCAAGGCGACCATGGGCGGCAACGACGTCATCACGCCGGCCTACCACTGCGCGACGATGATCGACACGACGCCGGGCCATTGCTGCGATCTCGATGTCGTGACGAATTTTTGCATTCCGGGAACCATGCAGTCTCCCCCTCTCGACTCGCAGGGAAACGTGATCGTCGATGAACTGGGTCAACCAATCCTCGCCGCGTACGAAGGTGCGTTCGGTCAGAACCGAACGGCGTGGACCCTCGGTGCGACGCCGATCAAGATCGTCACGACGTACGCCAACATTCAGTCGGCGATGATCAAGGTCCCGCTCCACACCAATCCGTACGACTCGACGTCCACCGCGCCACCGCAGGGCGACAGTCTGCAAATCCTCGTACCGTGGCTACCCAAGCAGCCCGGGGTCGGATTCCCGGTCGCGCTCTCGGGCACGCGCGACAAGTTCATCGAGACGTATCAGCTCGATCTCTCCGGCAACACGATCACCGCGAACGTCGACTACGACTACACAGTCGATCCCAAAACGCACAAAGTCGTCCCGGACGCCGTGAAGTTCCTCGCCGTCGAGACGACCGATTTTCTCGGCGACGTGTTCCTCTGCAAAGATCCCCTCACGAAAGATCTGCTCGGCGCGCGCATGTACACCTCGGTCTCGACGATCCTCGATTGGTTCTCTAGCCACCCGGGTACATACCAAGGCTGCGGAATCATCGTTCGCTACAGTCCGTATGGTAACTACGCGGACTACATCACGTCGGCCGTCGGTGGCGTGCGACTCGGCATCACGCAGGGTGGAGGCTATGGGCGCGTCGTCGATACGACGCTGTACGACCCGAAGGCCGCAGCAATGCAGTGAGCCTCTCGGAGGCCGTCGGTATCGGTTACCGACGCCGGACCGACGTTACCGATTGGAAGCAAACCGTCACCATTCAACGCGCGAATGCGCAGCGTTCGTCGTCGGCGCGGACGTTGCAAACGTCGCACGCGCTTTCGACGACCATAGGAGCGTGCATGCGTAGGTTCTTCGTGATTGGAGCACTCGCCGTCACCGTCGCGACTTCGGTCGCTTGCGAAGACGGCCCGAATCAGACCTTCAGCCCAACGCCCAACGGCGCGCGCGACCGCTGGGGCGACACCGACGGGGGCGGATACGCCGAGGACAAACCGAAGGACTACACGGCCGTCGGCGGAGTCAAGAACGCCAACGAGCTCTGCACCCCGATCGAGAAGCACGCGAAATGGGCAGAGATGGTCAAGAGGCCCATTTTGCCGCCCGCACTCGGCGGCATCAACATCCTCGGCGGTGACGACAAGACGACCACGTTCGCCGGCCTGACGATCGACGAGGCCGAAAAGGTCCTTTGCCAGAGCACGCCCATTGGCGCCGAATACACCGACAACAATCCGTACAACTGCTGGGGCGACAACTGCGAAGTGACGCTCGGCTACCTCGCGTCGAACCGTCGAGGCATACAGATCGAAGTGCACGCCGGGTACAAGGGCACGCTCGAAGCGAAGAGCCGCGACGGCGTGCACAAGTACATCTTCAGCGCGGACAACCTGCCGATCACCAAGGACGGCGCCGCGTTTCCGTTGCACTGGAAGGACGCCGTGAAGGTACGCGCGGAGATCAACGAGCTCTACGACGCGATCTCTGCGACCTATACGACGTTCATTGCCGAGGCCGACTGCATTGCGACCGCGCACTGCCGCATCGCCGACTTCGACGACGGAGGCGGGTATTTCAGCTTCGGGACACTCGGCTTTCTCTTTCGTGTGAGCTCCACGATCGCGGCGCAGCCGGCTCCGAGCATCCCCGAGCGCATCATCCTGCGCCCCGTGAAGATCATGGGCTACTCGTTCGCCGACACGTTGTTGAAGTTCGACGCCACGGGCGAGGGGCCGGTGGCGATCGATCCAAACGCGCTCGGCACGGGCAAGGCGTGCACCGTCAAGATGGGTCTCGACTTCAAGACGTTCCGTGAGAGCTGCGTCCAGGTGTGGGGGGCCACCGACAAGGCCGCGAACGGCGAGCTCAAGAACGACATCGAGCTGAAGAAGCTCTTTGGAGGCATTGCCCACAACGACGAGCGATTCAGCTTCTCGATCGCAGGGCTCAACTCGAACTTCTCCGACAAGACGCTCGCGGACGACGACATCGTTCGCGACAAAGACAGGCCGACCGACGACGACGTCGCGACCACGTTCAACGTGTCGTCCGGCACGCTCGGGCGCATCGCGAACGACTACACGAACAACGACGTCAGCAAGGCCAAGGACTACCATGGGATCGGGCTCGTCACGCTCGAGTGGGCGTACATCGTCCAGCGGTATTTCCAGGACTCGAAGTACCCGAACCCAGCCGATCCGAATCGAAAGACCCTCGGCGATCCTCGATGCCTGGGCGCCGCGCCGGCCGACGGCTGCACGGGTCTCGAGGGAATCGCGACGACGGCACCCGCCGCGAGCCTCGTCGGCCTCAGCCCGGCGGAAGTGACCAACATGCGCGTCAACGCGCTCGGCGCCGCGGCCGCGACCAACTTCGCTGGTTACCGAATTGGCCTCAAGCCCGGCTCGTGGCGTTCGTACTACTGCACCGACGCGAACGGCGTCCTCAGTGGATCAGGCGCCGGCTACCACAACTGTGTCGGCGCGGGTGGCTTCGACAGCTACTTCATTACGGCCTACAACCAGCTAAAGGCCGTCTGGGGCGGCGGCGACGAGACGAAGATCCCGATCGAAGCGCGCGACGTTCGCTTCCTCTTCAAGCAGTGGACGTTCGCGCTCATCAAGTACTTCCAAGTCGCGGGCAACGCTGCTGCAACGATGGCGCAGGTGCACGCCGGTGTGATCGATCCCGACAACCTGTTCTTCGATGCGATCGGGGCCGGGCAGTACGAGTTTGCGGAGTACATCGACCGGCACCTGGTGAACTCCGCAGGTCAGGACCCGACCGACCTCGTCATCACGGCGGACATCCTGCACGGCCTGGTGTCGAACTTCGAATTCTCACGCGACCTCTACCGGGGCGAGCAAGCGATTTACGACGCCCTGCTGACGGATCGCGCGACGAACAAGGTCGGCTCGGAAAACTCGGCACTTCTGATGAACATCGTCGGCAATCCGATCGTAGCGAGCCTCTACCACGACGTTGCCGGCGGGTGGACAGGCTACAAATGCGCGACCGAGAACTTCGGCGCGAACGACGTCGAGTGCCAAGGGCAGGAGGTGCTCACGGATCTGAATGGAAGTGTTCTCTACAACGAGGACGTTCCCCCCAAACCGTTGCTCACGAAGTACCCCGGAGCGTTCGCGGGGGGGCGCACGCCGTTCGCCATGGGCTTGCCCTCGCAGATGAAGATTCTCGAGGTGAAGCCGTTCATTCGAGCCGCGAAGGTCTCCCTGCCGATTCACCAAAATCCGTTCGACCACACTTCGATGGAGCTGACTCCGCACGTGTCGCTGATTCCGTACATTCCAAAGGGCAACGGGGCGGGCTTCCCGATCGCCGTGAACGGTTCGCAGGACAAGTTCATCAACACCTACGAGCTGGACTTCTCGGGAACGACCATCAGTCTCAACGTCAACTTTCAATACCCGCCGAATCCGCAGACGGCGCAGGAAGATACGACGAAGGATCCCATCATCCGCGCAACGGAGACGACCGACTTTCTCGGTGAGGTCTTCATCTGCCAGCACGCCGCGACCGGAGACATTCTCCGGGTGCGCATGTACTCGTCCGTGCAAACCGTCCTTCAGTGGTTCACCGACCACCCTGGAGCGACGGAGGACTGCGACACCGTCTTTCGCTACAGCGCGTACGGCAACTACCTCGATTTCATCACGACGAGGGCATACGGCTTTCGACTGGGGATCAACCCGGGCGCGGGCAACGGGCGAGTCATCGACATGACCGTCTACGACCCGACTCTCAACTGAAGGCGTCCGGAGAAATCATGAATACCAGACTCACTGCGTCCTTCTTGATGATGGTGGTCACCGCGTCCGCATCCGCGGTCGCTGGTGGCTGCGTCGCGGACCGTCCGTCACGCAACGGCGTGTTCAACGAAAATCAGTATGTTAAAAAGGCGCTCATCCTCCAATCCGCCGACGGGACGGAGCGCGACGACGGCTGGCTCCTCAAGGCGACAATCACCGACGTCTCGAGCCCGAATCCGCTCGCGAACCTCTCGATGTTCGGCATCTTCCCGGGGTCGATGGCGGGGGCGACGATCGTGCGCTTCCGCCTGGCGCAGGACAAGCTGTCTCTCGTCAATACGCGCGAGATGGTCGGCACGCAGTCGGCGGGTCGCACCGAAGAGATCGTGAATGCATGGCCGATCACGCACGTCGATCTCAAGTACCGCGTCAATCTCGACGGTGAAAAAACGAACTTCTACGAAGAGAACCAGGAGCTCGATTGGCAAGTACGCCAGTGGGTCAAGGTGAACTTCGCGAAGAACGACATGAGCGATCTCGCTCCGTTCCCCACGTTCTACCAAGAGAACTTCGCGAAGTGCGTGAGCACGGTGGACGCCTCGGTATCGCTCGTCCCCGGTTCGTTCAGGTCGGACGAGCGGGAGGCCTATCTGCAATGGATGGTGTCGGTCACCGCGCCGGTCAACGTGACCGACCCGGACTGCGCGGCGGCGTACGGCCCGAACGGTGAGGCCGCGCTTCGGCTCGGCAAGAACAACGTCACCTTCAGGCTCCTCTACTCGATGACGCGGGCCAAGCCGTTGTCGGCCGTGACGTACGCGCCTCTCGAGGTGGACGAGCACGATCCCATCCTGCACAAGTACGGGCCGCTCTATCAGATCAACCCCGGTCGCGACCCCGTGA
>JAYVXB010000398.1:0-5270 GCA_043785585.1 Deltaproteobacteria bacterium
TCCACGCTCGCGCGCGAGGGTGATCTCGTCGCGATCGTGAAGCGGATCAGCGTTCGCGGATTCGATGCGTTTTGCAATCGACTGCGCGCGCGTCGCGGCGTGGGCGCGGTGCTCCCGGACGGCGCGATGGCGCGCGGTCGGTCGACGCTCGACAACGGTGGGATCGTCGTGATGGTGATCGATCAAGTGCCGGCGTCGACGCGCCACGCGTCGCAGGTCGAGTTCCTCGGCGCGACCGCGTACGCCGACCGCGCGCCCGCCGCCCTCGCCGCGCGCAGCGGTTCGCCGCTCGTCGTCGCCGCATGCCGTCGCGACGGTCGCGGGCACACGATCGAAGTGCTCGGCGTGATCGTCCCGCCGCCCCGCCCCGGTCGCGCGTGGATCGAAATGGCCACCGCCGACGCCACGCGCGCCCTCGACCTCTTCGTGCGCGCGCATCCTCGCGACTGGCTCTGGCTCCATCGCCGCTGGCGCGTGCCCGCGAACGTTCCTGCTCGCGGGTGACAGCCGCGCCCAAGCGACTAGACTGGGCGCCGCCATGCAATCCGATTCGCTCGTCCTCGCGGGCCGCAGCTTTGCGAGCCGCCTCATCGTCGGCACCGGCAAGTACAAAGACGTCGACGAGACCGAGCGCGCGATCGACGCGTCGGGCGCCGAGATCGTCACCGTCGCGCTTCGTCGCGTCGATCTCGGAGACAAGTCGAGCGGCTCGCTGATGTCGCTCCTCCAGCGAAAGCCGTGGATCATTCTCCCGAACACCGCGGGTTGCCACACCGCCGACGAAGCCGTCCGCACGCTCCGCCTCGCGCGCGAGCTCGGTCTCGGCGTCGCGCGCGAAGGGGCGGCGCTCTCGGGACCGATCGTGAAGCTCGAGGTGATCGGCGATCCGAAGACGCTCTACCCGGACAACGAGCAGACGCTCGAGGCGGCGAAGATCCTCGTGAAGGAAGGCTTCGTCGTTCTTCCGTACTGCTTCGACGATCCGATCCTCTGTCGGAAGCTCGAGGACGCGGGCTGCGCCGCCGTCATGCCGCTCGCCGCTCCGATCGGCAGCGGCCTCGGGATCCGGAACCCGCACAACCTCGCGATCATCCTCGAGCACGCGAAGGTGCCGGTCATCGTCGACGCGGGCGTCGGCACGGCGAGCGACGCGGCGGTCGCGATGGAGCTCGGCTGCCAAGGCATTCTGATGAACACGGCGATCGCGCAGGCGAACGATCCGGTGCTCATGGCGGCGGCGATGCGCGAGGCCGTGGGCGCGGGACGCAAGGCGTTCCTCGCGGGTCGCATGCCTCGCCGCCGCTACGCCAACGCGTCGAGCCCGAACGCTGGGCTCATCGAATGAGCGTGCGCTTTCTCGGCGCTGCCGCGCTTGCCGCGCTCGGGTCGGCGCTGTCGTCGATCGCGCCCGTTCAGTGCGCACACGATCCGGATCCGACTCTGCGTCGCGAGGACACCGCGGGCGATGCGCTATGGAATCTCGCGCAACGCTTCGAAGCGGAGCACAAGCCGGACGCGGCGCGCGAGACGCTGCAATACCTGGTCGACACGTACCCTTCGAACCGCCACGTCGGCGAGGCGAAGGAGTCTCTGAAGCGAATCGGCGCAGCGACGGCGGTCGACGGCGGTTAGGCGAACGGACGGAAGAGCGAGGGGGAGCGTGCGAGGACCGCGGCTGATCATCGTCACCGATCCGGCTTACGCCGACGACGCGATCCTGCGCGCGATCGAGGCGGCGTCGTCCGTGGTGCCACCCGGCGTGATCGGCGTGCAGCTGCGCGACAAGGCGCGCGACGTCGTCGCCCTCCGCGTCTTCGCATCGCGCCTCCGCGTTCTCACCCGTGCGAAGGGTGCGTGGCTCGTCATCAACGGCGACGCGAAGCTCGCGAAGGACGTTGGCGCGGACGGCGTGCATCTCGGCGGCGGAGCGATTTCGATCGAGGAAGCGCGTCGAATCTGCGGTGGGAAATCGTGGATCTCGATCGCCGCGCACTCGGACGCCGCGGTGCGCGCTGCGGCGCGCGAAGGGGCAGATGCGGTGCTCGTCAGTCCGATCTTCGCGAAGCGACCGCGCGGCGTCGAGGCGATCGAAAAGGCGCGCGGCATCGCAAAAACCAAGCTCGCCGTGTATGCGCTCGGCGGCGTCACGCCGACGAATGCCGGCGCGTGCGTCGCAGCCGGCGCCGACGGCGTCGCCGTCATCCGAGCGATCCTCGCGAGCACCGATCCCGCGTCGACCACGCGCGCCTTCGCCGAAGCGATGCGTGTCGTTGAGTGCTAGGCTCGTCGTCGCCATGCCGACCTACGACGAGTCGCTCGCGATCACGACAGAGCTCATTCGCCGCCACGTCGAAGGCGATCGCGCGATCCGTCCCGCCGATCACATCATGAACGATCTCGGCCTCGATAGCCTCAACCTGATGGAGCTCGTCGCCGACATCGAGGGTCGTTTCGAGATCGACATCCCGACCGAGATGTTCGACCACCTCGCGACCGTCGACGACGTGGCGAAGGCGATCCTCGTCCTCAAATCCACTGGAGCTTGATCCCGAGGGAAAGCGGCGTGCACAGCTCGGTGAGCTCCTGCGCGTACGCCTTCTTGCAGAAGATCTCCGCCATGCCGATCGTGACGCCGCGGATGCCGACGCGGCAGTGACGGTAGATCGAGGGCTGGAACTGCACGATCTCGACGTGCGCTTCCTTCGGGCCGACCTTCGTCACGCCGACGGCTGCGCCGATCCAGCTTTTTTCCCAGACGCGCTGCAGCTGCGCGAGGAGCGCCCACGGTGTCGCGCCGGCGCCGCCCGCGAGCGTGCGGAGGACGTTGACGACGCCGCTGTGCGCTGCGCGCGTCGCGCTGACGCCCATCTCGAGCACCGAATTCACGGGGAGATCGAGGCCGTCGCACGCTTCGTAGTGCGCCATCGCGACGTCGACCGGGAGCCACACGCCCGCCGCGGTCGTGCGCACCGGATCGTGAAACCGCTCCGGCAACAGCGCGAAGTACGCATCAAGAAGATCGCGCTCGCGCAGCCCGCGGAGCGACGACGCGAGCCACGTGCTGCGGACGCTCGAAGCGCGGGCCACGGAGCTGCGCGGCGACGGGAGCGGCAGAATGACTTCGTCGAGCGCCCCCATCCCTGAAGTGTAGCTCAGTCCTCCATCGGCCCGAGGTCTTCGCCGCTCAGCACGAAGAAGGCTTCGCCGTAGCTCTTCACGAGCTCGAGTGCTTCGTCGAGATCTTCCTGCGTGTGACCGCGCGTCACGTTCACGCGCAAGCGTTCTTCGCCGTGCTTCACGGCGGGGTATGTGATCGGCACCATGAGCACGCCGCACTCGAGCAGCGCGACGTGCATGAACAGCGTCTTGCGTTCGTCGCGGCACATGACCGGCATGATGTGCGTGTTGCTCGCGCCGAGATCGAACCCGGCGGAGGTGAGCTTCTCGCGGAAGTACGAGGCCTTCTGGTGGAGCTCGCGGACGAGCGCCGGACCGTCGGCCTCCATCATGTCGAGGATCGTCGACGCAGCCGCGACGATCGGAACCGGGAGCGTCGCGCTGAAGAGGAACGAACGCGCCGTGTGCTTGATGTAATCGACGACTTCGTCCGAGCCGAGCAAGATCCCGCCGATGCCGCCGAACGTCTTCGAGAGCGTCGAGACGACGATCGGCGCTTTGCCCATGAGGTTCATCGACTCGAGGACGCCCGTGCCGCGTTCGCCGAGTGTGCCGGTCCCGTGCGCGTCGTCGACGATGAGGACCGCGTCGTACTTCGCGCAAATTTCGACGAACTTGTCGAGGTGCGCCGTGTCGCCGTCGAGCGAGTAGACGCCTTCGACGACGACGAGCGCGTTCTTGCGTTCACGCGTCGAGAGGATGCGCTCGAGGCTCTTGGCCGAGTTGTGGTTGAAGAAGCGGACCTCGGGCGCGTTCTTCGGAACACCGGCGGCGAGGAACGTCCCGTCCAAGATGCACGCATGGCTGTACGCATCGAGGACCAGCGTCGTGTCTTTGTCGGCGAGCGACACCAGTGTGCCGAGCATCGCCTGGTAGCCCGTGGTGAAAAGAAGACAGCTGTCGAATCCGAACCACTTCGCGAATCTTTGCTCGAGGACGACGTGCTCGACCGTCGTCGCCTGTACGCGCGAGCTCGAGAGTCCGCATGCGTACTTGTCGACGGCGGCCTTCGCTGCCTCTTTGACCTTGGGATGGTTGGTGAGGCCGAGGTAGTCGTTCGAGCTGAAGTTGACGATCTTCTTGCCGGCGATCGACGCATGAATACCGCCGGAGTCGAACTCGCGGAAGTACGGGTAGACCTGCTTTTCGCGCGCGAGCCTGACACGCGCGAGCTCTTGGTGGGCTTTCTCGTCGATCCAACTCAAAGGACGCTCCGCGATCGGGTGGCCAATTCCGTGACAACTGGCGGGCGTTCTTAGCTCAATTCGTGCCAGCGCGCAGCACGACTGCGGATGCGTTGCCGTAGAATCCCATCGTCGTGACGAGGACGTTTCGCACTCGACTGCGAAGCGCGCCGCGAACGATCGGAGTCGGCGCCGCGCCGTCGAGCCACGCGATCCCCGCCGCCAATCCCATCGCGCCGCACGCGCCGAGCGTCTCGCCGAGCAGCGCCTTGGGCGCCGCGACGCACGCGTCGTCTCCGAGCACCTTCGCGATGGCGGCGAGCTCCGCGTCGTCGAACGCTTCGAGCCCCGAGACGCCCGACGCGACGACGTCGATGTCGCTCGCCTTCACCTCGGCGTCCGCGAGCGCATCGGTCACCGCGCGCTCCATCGCCGTCTGCGATGCGTGGAGCAGCGGTCGCTCGAGCGCCGGCGCGACGAACGCCGTGCCGTAGCCGACGAGCTCGCCCATCGATCGATCGCCGCGCGCCGCGACGCGCTCGGCAACCTCCGTCACGAGGAGCGCTGCGCCTTCACCGATCGGCGTCTGCGCGTCGAGCGCACCGAGCCGCGAGAACGCGACGTAGAGCGCCTCGCTCATCGCCTCGGCACCACCGATGAGGAGCGCCTCGGCGCGCCCCGTCTCGAGGAAGATTTCGCCGCATGCGACCGCATCGAGCCCGCCGCAATTCCCATCGGACACCGACACGTTGATCGCGCGGAGCTCTTCCCAAATGCTCACGTACCCCGCGGCGCTGTTGCTCACCGTGTTCGGGAATTTCGCCGGGTTGATGTAGCGAGCGTCCTCGAGCGTCGCGACGCGATCGAGCTCGGTGATCGCCTCGAGGCTGCCGTATGCGTTCGAGCAGA
>JAYVXB010000399.1:0-41123 GCA_043785585.1 Deltaproteobacteria bacterium
GAGAACGGCCCCGCGCCGTGGCGCATCGCGAACGACGAGAACGCGCCGTACGTGTACGAGCGCGCCTCGCGCAGATTGCGGAAGATGCGGCTCGAGTACGCGCCTCCGAGGATCTCGTTCATGACGGTGACGGCGTCGCGATCCGGCGCGGAGTACGCGACGCCGGGCTCCGCGAGCATCACGCGCGGCTGCGTCGTCCGCGGCGCATCGCAGAGGACCACGCGCGGAGACCGGGGATCGGCCGACACCGGCGGCGCCACTCGCGTCGGCGCGGGCGCGACGCGCTTCCATGCGCCGAACGCCGCCTCGAGCTTGGGGAGCAGCGCCGCCATCGACACATCGCCCGCTGCGACGATCGTCGCGCGCGCCGGCGTCATCTCGTGCGCGTACGCGCGGAGGACGTCGTCGCGCGTGACCCGCGCGAGCGCATCGACGCGCGCCAACGTCGTCCTGCCGTACGCGTGCTCGCGACCGTACACGCTCGCCGCGAGCGCGGTCGCCGCACGTCGATCGATCGCGAAGCGTTGTTGCTTCGCCCACGCCGTCCATCGTGTGCGTGCGGCATCGATCTCGTCGGCCGCGAACGCAGGTCGCTGCGCGGTGTCCGCGAGCAGATCGATCGCTGGGTCGATCCATTGCGACAGCGCCTTGAAGCTCGCGCCCCCGGAGTCGAAGTCGACCCACGCGCGATGATCGGCGCCGAGCGCGCGGTAGCCGTCGGCGATCTGCGCTGCGTTGCGCGTGGAGGTGCCTTGCTCGAGGAGCGCAGCCATCAGCACGAACGCCTCGGGCGCTTCGCCGTCGAAGTCGGCGAATCCATTCTTCATCACGATCTCGACGCTGACGACCGGCAGCTCGCGTCGCTCGACGACGAGCACGCGCACGCCGTTCGAGAGCGTCGCCGCGTCGATCCGCGGGGGGACGAACGTCGCGCTCGTCGCGACCTCGGGTGCGTGTCGACGGAACGGCTCGTCTGGAGTCTCCGCGCTCGCGACCGGACGTCCCTGAACGGGCGGTAGGGCTGGCGTTCGCGTCGGTGACGATGCGCACCCGAGCAGAAGGGCGATCGCGAGGAGGACCGCGCGCTTCAAGGCGTCGCCGATCGCGTGGCGCGCACGAGCCGCACGGCCTCCGGCATCTTCGCGTTCGGCGTCACCAGCGTGACGACGCGACGGTCCTTGGGTAGCCAACGCCGCGCCGCCGCGATCACCGCGTCACGGGTCACGGCATCGATTCGCTTTCGATCCCGTTCGAAGAACCCGGCGTCGCCGATCATCTGCGCGTACTCGTTGAGCCGCTCCGCGCGATCGGTGAGCTTCTCGACGGAGAAGACGAGCTCCGCGAGCACGCCGGCCTTCGCGTGCGCGATCTCCGCGTCGGTGGTCTCGCCGGCACGAACGCGCGCGAGCTCGTCGTCGAGCACGGCGAGGACGTCGGTCGATTCGCGGCCATCGAGCGCGACCGCGGTGATCTCGAAGAGTTCTCCGAACTGGCCGAACGCGAGCTGGTTCTGCGTGACCGACACTTGGCGCGCGACGGCCTCGTCACGAAGCATGCGCCGGGACAGGCGGCCGCCGGTGAGGACGCGCTGAAGGATCGCCAGCTCCGCGTCGCCGTCGCCGTACGTCGCGGGTGTCGGCCACGAGACGATGACGTACCTCTCGCCGAGCTGCGCGTCGACGTGAAGCCGAGCTTCGCCCACGAGGCGCACGGAATCCGCGCGCTTCGTAAGCGGCGGTGGTCTCGACGGGATCGAGCCGAACCATTTCTCGACGAGCGGCTTGGCGCGGGCCATGTCGATGTCGCCCGCGAGGACGAGCGTCGCGTCGTTCGGGCCGTACCACGCGCGAAAGAACGCGCGCACGTCGTCGAGCGTCGCGCGCGCGAGATCGCCGGCGTCGCCGATCGGCGGCCGATGATTCGGGTGACCCACGGGGAACACCTCCGCGCGGATCATCTGCTCGACGAGGCGCAGCGGCGAGTCGTCGTAGTTGAGCTTTCGCTCGCTCGTGACGACCGCCTTCTGCGCATCGAGGACGCGCGCGTCGACGCGATCGAGCAAGAACGCCATGCGATCGCTCTCGAGCCAAAGCGCGACCTCGAGCGCGCCCGTCGGCACGACCTCGCGGTAGTTCGTGCGGTCGACGCTCGTCGTGCACTGAATGTTCGTCGCGCCGACCCCTTCGAGCGTCTTGAAGAAGTCACCGGGCGCCACGTTGCGCGAGCCCGCTTCGAGCATCAAGTGCTCGAAGAGGTGCGCGAACCCGTTGCGTCCCGAGGGCTCGTCCTTCGATCCGACGTGGTACCAGAGGCTGACCGCGACGCGCGGCGCGCGACGATCTTCGTGGACGACGAGCTCGAGGCCGTTCGCGAGACGAGTCGTCGCGACGGCGATCGCGAGTGGCGCGGGCGACGTCGGAGGCGGTGGCGCAGCGGAAGCGGGAGCAGATGCGGCAGCGAGCGCGACGGCGGCAGCGAGCAGGCGCGCGAGGATCATTTCTTCTCGGCGACGACGAGGCGTTCGCGAATGAGGAGGATGCGACGGCGGTCGCCCGCCGCTGGCCACTCCTCGGGCGCCGTGTCGTCGAGCGTCTCGAAGCCGACCGACTCGAGCGCGTCGGCGATCTGCTCGTCGGTCCACATGCCGCGGATCGGCTCGCCGAGACCACGAAAGACGACGAGCGCCGCGCGCGCCATCGCCGGGCCGAGCGTCGTCGCCTCCGGTGTCGCGTACGTCGCTGCGAGTCGGCTCCCTTTCGCGGAGCGCGCCGCGATCACCGCGAGCGTCGCGCGCGTCGCCTCGGGCACGAGGTACGGCGTCACGCCTTCCCATATCCAAAAGGTCTTTTCGGTCACGCGATGGCCGGCCTGCGCGAGCGCATCGTCGAGCGACTCGCGTTCGAAGTCGACCGACACGAAACGCAGCTCGGCGACAGCCGATGCGCGCATCTCGAAGCGTGCGCGCTTGTACGCCTGCGTCGACGGGTGATCGACCTCGAACGCGATGACGTCTTCGAGTCCCTCGATGCGCCACGCGCGAGCGTCGAGCCCCGCGCCGAGGATCACCAGCTGCGCGACACCGGCGTCGAGCGCCTCGCGCAGAGCCTCGTCGATCGCTGCGGTGCGAAGCTCGATGTGATCGACGAGCCCGAGCGACATGGCGTTCAGCGCCGCCGCCACCCACGGCGAACGCCGCGATGCGTTCTCCGCCGCGTGGAGCGCCATCCCGATCGCGCGCGGCAACAAGTCGCCCGCGAACGGATCGACGGAAGCGAGCCCGCGCGCGGCAGCGACGGCGGCAGCGGTGAAGCTCGGACGACCCTCTCGCATCGCGGCGGCGCTCGCTACGGCGACTGCTTCGCGAAGGTGATCGTTTTGCCTTCGATCACGGTCCACTTCAACGTTTTGTCGTCGACGAACGTGAGCGTCTGCTTATCGGCGTCGCCATCGCGGTCGGTGACGATGACGACGGTCGACTTCGTCTCGCTCACGACTTTGTACTTTCCCGACTGCTTCTCTTTCGGGAACGTCACGGTGATCGTGTCGCCCTTCACGTCGAGCTCGGTCTGGACGGCAAAGTCATTCGCGCGCGCCTGCGCTTCAGGGAGCACGCCCTCGGCCTTCATCCCCTTCCATCGTCCCTCGAGACGCGCGGAGCCGCCGCCGCGGCACGCGGGAAGCGCAGCGCTCGTGACGACGATACCGATGGCGAAGAAGAGGAGCTCGCGTCGCCCCATTGCGGGGAGTCTACTGTACCAACGGCGAATCCGGCGACTTCTCCGGCGCCGTCAGGACGGCGAGCATCTCGTCGGTGAATCGCCGCACGGCGTGCGCGCCGTCGATGCACGCGAGACGAGTCGATCCTTCGGCGATGAGCAGCTTGCCGTCCGGCGCCGCGCGATGGATCCGGTAGTCGAAGCGCAACGACGCCGCGCGAAGCTCGGCGAGCACCGTGTCGACCTCGATGACATCGTCGAAGCGCGCCGGCGCGCGGTACCGAATCTGCGCGTCGACGACCGGCAAGTGCATCCCGCGCGCAGCCCACGACGCATACGTCACGCCGCGTCGCCGCAGCCACTCGACGCGCCCGATCTCGAAATACGCGAAGTAGTTCGCATGGTGCACGATGCCCATTAGATCGGTGTCGCAGAAGCGGACGCGCATGATCGACGTCGTGCGCGTGGCGCTCGGGTCGAGCGGATCGAACGGCGGCATCGCCTCGACGTAACACGAATTCGCTGACGCGCAGGCGCTCTCGGTCCATGCTCCGCGCGTGGCCGACGCGAAGAAGCGCCTCCCGGTTCTGAAGAACACTCCGGAAGAAGAACAGGGTGAAGAGGCGCGACCGCCGTGGCACTGGGTCGGCTTCGGCGTGGCAGCGACGTTCGCGGCGTGCGTGCCGCTGCAGTACGCGGCGGAGTGGGCGACGCAGCGGCTGCTCGCGGGGTACGTCGGTGGCGCGTCGACGGCCCAAGAGGTCGCTGACGCATTGGCGGCGCTCACGTCGGCGGAGCGAACCAAGGTGTGGGTGATCGTCGTCGGGATTCGCGCGCTGCCGCTCGTGGTCTCGTCGGTCTTCGGCGGCTACGTCGTCGGACGATGGGGCGGCGACAACGCGGGGACGCGCGAGGCGGCGATCGCCGGCGCGACGACGGCGCTCTTCGTGTCCGTGCTCGCCTTCGCGGCGCTCGGCGCGGGCGCGTGGTGGACGCCGGCGTTGGTGCTTCTCTTGACCACGCCCGCGGCGACGTGGGGCGGCAGGATCGGGATTCGCAAGCGTCAGAAGGCGATGACGCCGAACATGCTCTGAATGCGCCACGGCGCGGCGTTTCCGTCGATCCGTGCTACGCCTCCCCCGATGTTTTGCCTGAAGGTGCCGACCGATCCGGGGTGGGTCGTCGAGGCGATGCGCGACGTCGACGCCGTGCTGCGCGACCATGCGCACTGCGAGATGAAGGCCGCGACGAACGCTCTCTCGCTCGCCGCGCGCCACCCGCGCGACGTCGCGCTCCTTCGCGCGCTGACCGACTTGGCGCGCGAAGAAATCGATCACTTCCAGCAGGTCCTCACGCTGCTCCAGCAGCGCGGCATCGACCTCGGCTCGCCGCCGGTCGACGAGTACGCCGCCGCCCTCCGCCGCGCGAGCTCGGCGCTCCCGCGCGACCCGGCGATCCCGGTGCTCGTCGATCGCCTCCTCGTCGCCGCGCTCATCGAGGCGAGGTCGTGCGAACGCTTCAAGCTCCTCGTCGACGCATTCGCGCCGCTACGCCCGGCGTCGGACGAATTGCATGCACTCTACAAAGAACTGTTCGCGGCGGAGGCTCGGCACTACCGGACGTTCGTCGACCTCGCGACGGCGGCTGCCGACGGTGACGTCGAAGGCGTGACGGCGCGGCTCGAGATCCTCGCGGAGCGCGAGGGAGCGATCGTCCAGTCGCTCGCGCGAGGCGCCGCGCGCGCCACGGTGCACGGGTGACGAGATGACGGACGCGGTGACGGCGGATCTCGCGGGCGTCGACCGCGACGTCGCACGCGCGTTCGGTGCGTGGTCGCGTTGGCGAGCGCGCCTCGACGCGGATCCCGTCGCGAACGCCGACGAGGATCCGATCGAGACGTACCGCCGCGTGGCAGGACAGTCGACGTGGCGCGAGCTCGGAGCGCTCGACGTGATGACGCACGACGCGCCGCTTCGCGACGCGCTTCGCCGGTGGATCCACGCGCTCCTCCAGGCGCGCCTCGGGCGGGATCTCGACGTCGCGTGGGCGCGCGCTGCGATCGACGCGCGCGGGCATTTTCGCGGCGAGGCTCCGCGCCTGGTCGCGTGGCGCGAGGCGTGGCGCGGCATCGTCGAATCGCGTGGATCGGGCGAGGCCGATCGGTGGCTCGATGCCGCGGTCGAGTGTGCGCCTCCGCTCGCGGCGATCGCGCGTGAACGAGCCGCGCGCCGCGTCGAGATCGCTCACCGGCTCGGGCTCGATCACCCATCGTCCGAGGCAACGCTCGTCCCCCTCGACACGTTGCGAGCGGCCGCGCACGCCCTCCTTGCACGCACGGACGACATCGCAGCGCACGTACAGCGCGAGGCGGCGGGCGACGCCTCGTCACCGCGGTCGACCGACCTGATTCGACTCGTCGTCGCACGCGACGCTGGCGACGGGTGGCCGACCCGCGTCACCGCGCGCTGGCTGGACGAGCTCTTCGGCGTGGGCGCCAGGGGCCTCGACATCGCCCTCCCTCGCCTCCCGGCGACCGTCGGCGCGTCCAGCTTCGCCCGCGCCCTCGGCGCGTTCGGATTCGCGCTGCGCGTCGCCGCAGGCGCGCGCTCACCCAGGTTCGCTCTCGCGCGCGAGCCGGCGTTCGTCGGCGCGCACCGGTTCGCATTCGTCTTCGGTTCGCTCGCGACCTCCGCGGACTTTCATCGCGTCGCGCTTCGCACCGGCCGTCGCGTCGCGCTCGGCCAGGCACGCGCTCTCGCACGCACCGCGCTCGTCGACGCACGCGTGCATGCTGCACGTTTTTTGCTCACCGACGAGACGTCGTTCGCACGTCGCGATCTCTTCGAGGAGCTGACCGCGCGCGTCTTCGGCGCGCCGCTTCCGACCGCGCTCGCGGGTGCCTGGCCCGCGCCGCGCGAAGACGAAGCTGCGCGTCTCCTCGCGCTGGTCACCACGCTGCCGCTCGTTCGCGATCTCGTCGATCGTTTCGACAGCGATTGGTTCGCGAACCCGCGCACGCTCCCGCACCTCCGCGCGATCGGCGCGGTCCCGGCGCGCGAAGACATGCGTGAGCTCGATGCAGACGCCGCGGCGACCGCGCTCGCTCGCGGCTTCGAGGAGGCGCTCGCTTGAGCCCCGCGTTCCCGGTCGTCGCGGTGGCGCTGGCGCTCGTCGCATCCGACGCGATCGCGAAGCCGCCACATCGCCCGCACCACGGTGGCCGCGTGACGCCGCCGCTCACGTCGCTCCCGACCATCTCGCGCGTCCGCATCGAGGCTGCGCGCGATCGCCTCGTCGTCGTCCACGACATCACGCTCCCGCGCGGCGCGTGGGAGAAGGGCGACATGGACCTCTACGTCGCATTCGGCGCCCCGGGCGCACCGAAGGCATTCGACGCGCGGGTCTTGTCGCTCAAAGACGGTGAGCTCGAAGCGAGCCCCGACGACGGCGGCGATGCGGTCGTTACCGAGCGCGCGCCTCACCGCCCGCCGACGGCGCAGATGCTCATCGGTCGCGCGCAGATGGCCGGAGCCATCCTCCACATCAAAGACGCGCAATACCGTCGCGCGCTCGCGGCGAGCACCGCCGACACCGCCGTCCTGCGCACGCGCACGCTCATCGATCTCCCCGCCGAGGACGCGCAGACCGGCCACGAGCTCGTCGTTCGCCTCGGCATCACGGGAGAAAACCCGCTCACGCTCGGCCGCGTTCAGCTCGTCTCGCTCGAGCAGCGTCCGTGGGTCACGCGCGCCGAGGCGCAGCTCTGCGGGCCAGAGGCCGATCCGTGGCCGCTCTCGATTGGCGTGACGCCAAAGCCGCCCCTCTTGCCACCTTTGGCCGCAAGGGGACCTGTCGCACCGCGCATGGCGCTCCGCCATTCGACGGACGATCTGTGTGTCCGCTTCTGGACGACGCCATAGTCAGAACGAATCGGGCTCGTCCGCGGGCACGGCCACGGCGTCGTAGAAATAGCGCAGCCCGATCGCGATCATCGTCGACGGATGATCCGCGACCAGATCGCGCCGCCCGCTCACCTCGACGCTCCACTTGCGATCGATGTACCCGACGCCCGCCGTCGCCGCGTGCGTCCGCAGCCCGGTGTCGTACCGATAGCCGGCGCGAACCGCGTAGCGATCCGCGATGAAGACCTCTCCGCCGACCATGAAGCGCCCCTGCGTCTTGTGGTACGTCGTGAAGTCCACGAGCGCGTCGCCTTCGACCGCGAACCCGTGCGTCACATACCCAAAGCCGCCGGCCATCGTCGTCGGCGCGAGCGCCGTGCCCGGGTTCGTGAGGTTGTGTCCGACGACGCCGAGCCGAAGCTCCTGCGTGAACGACACCGTCGCGCCGGCGTCGAACGTGATCTGATTGAACAGCGGCTTCCCCGCCGTGCCGTCCGACGCGAAGCTCGCGCCGAGCGGCCCAGACGCGACCGCCTGATCGACACGCAAGTAGCGCCCCGTCGCGCCGATCGCGAAGTGATCTCCGAGCGGATATCCGAGCCCGCCGCGCACGTCGGTCCACGATCGGTGAATCCCACTCGGATCCATCGTCGACCAGAAGCCGCTGATTCCCCCGGCGAGATGCCCGCGGTTCAGCACGGAATCGACCGCCGCCGCGCCATAGCTCTGCCGCCTCGCTTCCGGTGAAAACGCGGCGAGCGCTTCCAAATGATAAACGCGCGCGAGTGCCATGTTGGCCGGATTCAGGAACAGGCCATTGGTCGAGACACCCGTCGCATTGAGCGCACCCGCCATTCCGACCGAGCGCGGACTCTGGACTTCGCCCATCTCGTACCCTTGCTCGATGGTCGTCGTCGAAGGCTCCGCGTGCGCCTGACGCGCGACGGACGGGAGCGCGATCGCGACGGCGGTGGCGATCGCGAGGCGTGACGGACGGGGCATTGGCGCGAACCTACGCGGCTCGAACCGCGCGGGACAATTTTCGGCGTGCAGCGAGGCGAAAGAGTCACGACACACTGCGTTCACACGATCGTCTCGAAAAAATGCGGGATCGCGGACCCTTGACACCGCGAACGTGCCGAAAACCTGGTGTGGCGCTGCGCGTCGAATCCAATCGCGAACAGATTCGAAAGGCAGGTCGCGTAGTTGTGTAGGTGTCGGCTGAGTGCCATCCCCGCGAAGATCATTTCGCGGGTGGTCTACAAGCAATAATTCGCTTCTATTCCATGGACTTAAACACAATCGAAACGAAGCCCTGGACGCGCTTGAAACGGGGGTGGTAGGTCCATCGCCGTTCGCATCGAAACGCCTTGCACAGAGGCGCGCGAGGCGAGGTTTCGATGAAGCTTGCGTAGTAACGGATCCCCCGGCCGACGTTCGGCGCATCCCGAACAGCCTCGGAGACCGAGGGTCTCCTATTGGTCGTGCCGAAATAGCAGTCAATGTCTTCGGTCTGGCTCCGTTCGGTTTGATCCGATCTGGATGCTTGAAGCGTGCGTGCACAGCCTCTCCACAGGCTGTGGATAACTTGGGGGCAGGGAAGCGGGATCGCGAAGACCATTCGCGCATCCCGTAAAATGCGCGACGAAGCCGCGAGCTACGTCGACGGGGAACTTTTCGCTTCAGACAGCAGTCGCGACGTTGAAACGACAAATGCCATGACCGCGTTCGAAGACGTTCAGAGGCGCAGCTTGAGTGAAGGCGTGCAAGGGCGGATGCAGAGGAATCAGCAGAGCCACGAAGCAGTCTGGAACGACGCCGTCGCGCACACGCGCGAGCGTTCTCCGGCCAGCTTCGACCAGTGGTTTTCGGGCGTGCAGTACGACGGCCTGACGGACGGCGTGCTCAGCTTGCGTGCGCGGGACGAGTTCGTGCGCGAGTGGGTCGATGACCACTTTCTGCCGACGTTGACCGACTTCATGCGCGACAAGACCGGCTTCAGCATTCAGGTCGCGTGGGTCGTCGACAGCGCGCTCGAGCGCCCCGTCGTCGATCAGCCTCCGACACCGCCCGTGCGCCCGCGCACGCTCTCCTTGCGTCCGTCTTCGCCGCCGATGCCGGTTGCCGCTCCGGTCGCCCCGCAGGCAACCCAGGAGCCGCCCAGCGTGCGCGGCGGCGGTGCCGACGCCTTCGGCGCCGAGCGCACCTCGGGCCTGCACACGATCGTCGAAGACCACGTCGGCAGCTCCGCCGTCCACGTCGCGGGCCCGCCGGTCGAGGGGCTCAACACGAAGTACACGTTCAGCAACTTCGTCATCGGTCCGTCGAACCAGCTCGCGCACGCCGCTTCGGTCGCCGCAGCCGGCGGCCTCGGTCGGCGCCACAACCCGCTCTTCATCTGCGGCGGCACCGGTCTCGGCAAGACACACCTCATTCACGCCGTCGCGCACCGCGTACGCACCGAACGGCCTGGCGCGCACATCATCTACGTCAGCGCCGAAAAGTTCGTGAACGAGTTCGTGCAAGCGCTCTCCGAGCAGCGCATGAGCCATTTCCGCGCGCGCTACCGCGAGAAGTGCGATTTACTCCTCGTCGACGACATCCAGTTCTTCGCCGGCAAGAGCGGAACGCAGGAAGAGTTCTTCCACGCGTTCAACGTTCTTCATCAAGCCGGCAAGCAGATCATGGTGACGAGCGACAAGTACCCCCAGCAGCTCGAAAAGATGGAGGAGCGCCTCATCTCGCGCTTCACGTGGGGTCTCGTCGCCGACATCCAAGCGCCCGAGCTCGAGACGCGCGTCGCGATCGTCCACAAGAAGGCGCAGCTCGAGAAGATCGAGCTCGAGGACGGCGTGATGCTCTTCATCGCGCAGAGCGTGCGCAGCAACGTGCGCGAGCTCGAAGGGACGCTCATTCGTCTCGCGGCGAAGGCGTCGCTCATGGGGCGCTCGATCGATCTCGATTTCGCGCGGACCGAAATCGCGGCGACCGTCGCGAGCAGGCCCAACGACGCGAGCGTCGAGGACATCCAGCGGATCGTCTGCCACCACTTCAAGCTCCGCAGCAACGACCTCCTCTCGAAGGATCGCCACAAGAGCATCGCGTTCGCGCGTCACGTCGCGATGTACCTGTGCAAGCAGCGTTTGAAGTGCAGCTTCCCCGAGCTCGGGCGCGCGTTCGGCAATCGCGATCACACGACCGTGATGAGTGCCGTCCGCAAGGTCGAAGCGCTCCGCGGCGCCGACCCCGAAGTGCGCGCGCACCTCGAAGCCATCGAGCGCAAGCTCGGCGCCGTCGACTGAATCGAGAATTCACAGGAAGACGAGAAGACGCGAAGCGAGAGGAAGCGGGATTGGATCCGCCTCTCCCTCCCTCGGATCTTCCCGACTCCCCGTCTTCCCGTGAGTCTCGTTCTCTAGTTGCCGCAGGCGAGGCTGATGTCTGGCTCTTTGCGGTTCGGATAGACGAACGTCACCGTGTACGGCAGCTTTCCGCCGACGATGGCGAACGAGATCGTCCCGTTCATGAAGCCGCTGTGCCCGGTGTCGAGGTAGTTGATCTCCCACTTTTTGATGGCGATCGTCTGCATCAAGTCGGGACGACCGCCGCCGACGCTGTCGAGCGTGAAGGGCACCTTGTCGCCCGAGAGCGCCGACGACAGCGACTGCGTCGGACCGTTGATGTCGTACGCGAACGTCGAGTGCCCGTGCGTATCGGCCTGCTTGATGTGCGTCTTGACCTGAATCTGCCCGAGCGCCGCGCTGACCTTGTCCGCGTCGACCGTGAGCGGGCTCGCCGGCGTCTTGCCGAGACCGAGGAGCTCGACGCCGGGGCCGAGCCCGGTGAACTCGACGCCGAGGCTGTACTTCGAGACGCCCGATGTGTTGATCGACGCGTGCGCGACGACCTTCACGCCGGTGAAGTACGAGTTGATGTTGGTGACGTCGAAGTTGATGACGTCGCCCGTCTTGCCGAAGCTGGTGTCGCTTCCGAGCATCGTCGTGATTTCCATCGTCGTACCCATACCGCCGCCGTTGCCCGCGTCGTAGACACCGTTGCCTTTGAACGTGAGCGTCGCGGCGCCGTTGCCGAGCGCAGCGTTGAGCAGGATGTTCACGACGGCAGAACCGAGCGACGTGACGAGGCCGCCGCAGACGATCAGCTCGTGGCAGCTTTGTTTGAAGTCGTTTGCGATCTCGAGCGCGTCGTTGAGATCGTTCGACGACACGCTGCTCGCGCACGCCTGCAGGCCTGGGTGCGCCGGATCGGTGAGCGCGTCGACGGGCGTCGCCGTGTTCTCGGCCGGCGCGTGGTTGGTGCTGGCGCTTCCGCTCGCGCCCCCGCCCAGCCCGCTACAACCAATGACCAACACCGCGAACGCGCTCGACCATGACAATCGACGTACCAAAGCCATCGTGACCTCCAAAGAGAAGGACCAAGGTCCGGTCCCTCGAAAGATGGACTGTACTTCCCCCGCTCCAATTCAAGCGTACATCGTCCCCGCGGACGTCGCCTCTTCAGATGACGACGCGCCACGACGTCACGCCGGTCGCGTCGAGGAGCTCGACCCCGAGGGCCGACAGCTCCGCGCGAATCGCGTCGCCGCGCGCGAAGTCCTTCGCAGCGCGCGCGTCCGTTCGCTCTTTCACCTTCGCGTCGATCGCCGCCGGATCCAGGCCGCGGATCTTCAAGCGACGCTCGCGCGTTCGCTTCGCGAACTCGTCCGCGCTCGCGAGCATCAACCCGAGCGGGGCGCAGCACTCGGCCAGCACCGTGACGGCAGCCGCTGCATGGCCGCGCGCGCGAGCCTGCGCCGTCGGATCTTTTTTCAATTTTCCGATCTGGAGCGCCAGATCGTTCATCGCCTTTGCCAGCTCCGCGATGACCGACAACGCGACCGTCGTGTTGAGATCCTTGTCCATCGCGTCGAGCACACGCTCGGTGGCGTCGCGAAGAATCGCCGGCGCGCCGTCGACGCTGGGCAGAGCGCCCGCGGCCGCGGCGATCGCTGCATCGCGTGTGGTGTACAAGTATTCGATGCGTCGCTCGGCCTCGTCGAGGCTCGGGAAGATGACGCGGCCGCCTTCGAGCTTCTCGACATCGAAGTTGATCGGTCCGCGGTAATGCGCGCCGAGGAAGAAGTAGCGGAGCGCCTCGGCGTCGTTGCGCGCGAGCACGTCGCGCACGGTGACGAAGTTGCCGAGAGATTTGCTCATCTTCTCGGAGTCGATGTTCAAGAAGCCGCCGTGCAGCCAGTACCGTGCGAACGGCGGTCCGAACGCGGCCTCGCTCTGCGCGATCTCGTTCTCGTGGTGCGGAAAGATGAGGTCCATCCCCCCGCAGTGGATGTCGAAGTGATCGCCGAGGAGCTTCTTCGCCATCGCCGAGCACTCGATGTGCCACCCGGGACGACCGCGCCCCCAAGGGCTGTCCCATCCCCACGTCTCCGCGTCGCTCCCCTTCCACAACGCGAAGTCGAGCGGGTCTTTCTTGATCTCGCCGACCTCGATGCGCGCGCCCGAGAGGAGATCGTCGACGTTGCGATGCGAGAGCTTTCCGTACCCGGCGAAGCTTCGCACCGAGAAATAGACGTCGGTGCCCTTCTCGGTCGCCGCCGGGTACGCGTGGCCCTTGGCGATCAGCGTCTCGATGATCGAGATGATGTCGCCGATGCTCTCGCTGACCTTCGGCTCGAACTCGGGGCGCGCGCAGCCGACGGCGCGGATGTCTTCGTCGTGCGTCTTTGCCATGCGCGCGGAGAACGCGAGCGGGTCTTCGCCGAGCTGCTTGGCGCGCGCGAGGATCTTGTCGTCGACGTCGGTGACGTTACGGACGTACGTGACCTCGAATCCGCGCATGCGGAGATGCCGAGAGAGGATGTCGAAGGTGGAATACGTCCGCGCGTGACCGGCGTGCGCGACGTCTTGCGTGGTCGATCCGCAGACGTACATCTTCACGATGCCCGGGACGAGCGGCTCGAACGCCTCGAGGCTTTGCGTGAGCGTGTTGTAGAGGCGGATGGTCGATGCGGCCATGGCGCCGGGTATAGCTCGAAACCTCGACGCTCGCCGTGGTATCCAAATGCGACGTGGGTAGCCTCGGCCGCTGTTCGAACGCATCGTTTTGCTTCCGTCTGGTCGGCGTCGCCGCCCTGGTCGGATCGATTGCCTGCGGCACGAGCTCGAGCCGCTTCGATGGGAGCGTCTACCGCGACGACAAGCTCGGCTTCAAAGTCCCCGCGATCCCCGCCGAGTGGCGCCGCCTCGACGTCTCCGACGCGAGCCTCGCGTTTCGCGACGACGCCCACGACGCGACGATCCTCTTGAACGGACGATGCGGCCGACGCGACGACGACACTCCGCTCCTCGCGCTCACGCAGCACCTCATCTTGGGAACGACGGAGCGCGCCGTCGAATCGCAACAGACGATCCCGTTCGATGGTCGCGAGGCCCTTCACACCGTGATGCGCGCGAAGCTCGACGGCGTCGTGATGTCGTACGACATCTACGTCCTGAAGAAGGACAGCTGCGTCTACGACTTCGTCTACGTGGCATGGCCCGACCGCTTCGCCGAGGGTGCACCGGCGTTCGAGCGGTTCGTCATGGGCGTGCACACCGTTCCCGCCTCGGGGGGATAGATGACCGAGTCGACGATCCCGCCGCCTCCGAGCAGCCGCACGTCGCTTCCGGCGCCGCCTCCGGAGCCGACGGCGCGCGAGCTGATCTTCGGGCGCACCGCGAAGTTTCTCGAGATCCTCGGCGAGATCAGCATTCTGACGAAGCAGACGTTTTCGGCACTTCTGCGGCGTCCGCTCGAGATCAAAGCGACCATCTATCAAATCGAATCGCTCGGCGTTCGCTCGATGGGCATCGTCGCGGTGACGTCGATCTTCATCGGCATGGTCATGACGGTGCAGTTCGCGTTCGGTCTCAAGCGCTTCGGCGGCGTCGAGTACATCCCGCGCGTCATCGTGCTCTCGTTCTTGCGCGAGCTCGGGCCGACGCTCACGGCGATCATCGTCGGCGGGCGAATCGGCAGCGGAATGGCGGCAGAGGTCGGCGCGATGAACGTCACCGAGCAGGTCGACGCGATCCGCGCGCTCGGCGGCGATCCCGCGAAGAAGCTCGTTTTGCCGCGGGTCATGGCGGCGATCATCGTGATGCCGCTCCTCAGCATGTTTGCGAACACGCTCGGCACGCTCGGCGCGATTCTGGTTTGCGCCGTCGAGTTCGACATCACGCCGGTGCTCTTCCTGCGAAGCTCGCTCGAGGTCGTACGGATGATCGATCTCTTCGCGGGTCTCGCGAAGACTCCGGTGTTCGGCTTCATCATCGCGATCGTCGGTTGCCACTTCGGGCTCGCGACGACGGGCGGCACCGAAGGAGTTGGAAAGAGCACGACGCGCACGGTCGTCGTGATTTCGATCGCGATCCTCGTCGCCGACTATTTTCTCACGCGCCTCTCGTGGGCGGTCGGCGGCTAGTCTGGATCCGAGCGGCTCTTGAGCGCGTGCCTTCAGCGCAGGAGCCACGGCAGCCGCTCGATTTCGAAGCGGTCCGCGACGACGTCCCCCGACTGTATCTCGCGTTAGGCTATCATGCGGCAAGCTGCGAGGTTCGCATGGCAACCGACTCGACCAACGCCCCCGTCTACACGCTCGAGGCGGTCAACGCGCTCGTACCGCGACTCAATTTGATCGTCGGCGAGCAGCTGCTTCGTCGCTCGGAGATCGAGACACGCCTGAAGGAGCTCGCGGAGGAGCTTGGCGCGATGCCCGAAGCGCTGACGATCGATGCGAACGACACGCCCCACGTGCGCTCGCTGAAAGGCAATCTCATGTCGCGCGTCGAAGAGTACGAACGCGGATGGAAGTCGCTCGAAGAAATGGGTGCAGTGCTCAAAGATCCGCGCGCAGGTCTCGTCGACTTCTACGGCCGCGTCGACGGTAAGCTCGTATGGCTATGCTGGAAGTACGGCGAGCAGGAGATCAACCACTACCACGCGCTCGACGAAGGCTTCTCGGGGCGCAAGGCAATCGCGGAGAGCGTGCGCGCACGCTTGCTCAACTGATGGATCGCGAGGCCGCCGCGCGCGCGATCGACGCGTTTCTGAGGGCGCTCGGGCGAGATCCCGAGCGTGAGCCGGACCTCGTCGGCACGGGCGCGCGTGTCGCCGATGCGTTCGCCGACGAGCTGCTCGACGGGTACCGCGTCGACATCGACGCGCTGCTTTCGCAGAGCGTGATCGCGGGGAGCACGGACTTGGTCGTCGTGCGCGATCTCGCCGTCACCGCGATGTGCCCCCATCACCTCCTGCCGTCATCGGGAACGGCGACCGTCGCGTACGCGCCTGCCGAGCACGTCATCGGCGTGGGCACCGTCGGCGCCCTCGTGGATGCGTTCGCACATCGCCTCGCTCTCCAAGAAACGGTCGGAGAGCATGTCGCCGCTGCGTTGATGAAGCACCTCGCGCCGTCGTGGGCCGGCTGTCGCCTCGTGCTCACGCACGCATGCATGACCGCGCGCGGAGAGCGAAAGCACGGGTCGCGGGTGGAGACCGTGGCGCTGGCCGGAGCGACCGTCGACACCGCGATGGCCTACAGCGTTCTGGGAGTCGGCCGATGAGCATCGCAAAACCGATCGATCTCGCGGCAGCGCTTCGCGAGCTCCCGATCTTCCCGTTGCCCCAGGTCATCCTCTTCCCGCGCGCGGTGTTGCCGCTGCACGTGTTCGAGCCGCGGTACCGCACCATGATCTCCGACGCGCTCTCGTCGCACCGCGCGATCGCGATGGGCCTCATCGATCCGAGCGGAGAGAAGGACGAGCACGGGCAGCCGCGCATCGCCAGCGTCGCGGGCGTCGGCCTCATCGTCGAGCACCAAACGCTCGCCGATGGCCGCTCCAACGTCCTCCTTCACGGCGAAGCGCGCGTGCGCCTCACCGAGCTCCCGTTCGTCCCGCCGTACCGCCGCGCGCGCGCGACGCTCCTCGAGGAAGTGCACTCCACCGTCAGCGACGGCGATAGGGCGTCCCTCTTCGCCGCGGCGACCGCGTTCGTCTCCGAGCTCGCGAAGCGCGATCCGAACGTACGCTTCCAGCTCCCGCGCAACCTCCCGCCCGGCGCGATCGCGGACATGTGCGCGCATCACCTGGTGATCGACGCGCGCGCGAGGCAGGCGGTGCTCGAGGAGCTCGACGTCGCGGAGCGCGTTCGTCGCGTCATCTCCGAGCTCGCGGCGCAGCACGAGGAGATCTCGCGTCGACGTGACAGCGGCGGACGCGTGCTGAATTGAAGCGCGTGGGGAGCGTCTCGCGCAGCGAGGTCGAGGCGCGCGGCTTCGTGCGCCTGAAATATCCGCCGTACGACGTCCTCGTCGCGATCCACGACGACCAACCCGTCGCGCTCGAGGACGCGTGCAACCACGCTGGCGCGAGCCTATGCGACGGCTGGCGGGAAGGCGATTGCGTGGTCTGCCCGATGCACGCCTACATGTTCGATCTGCGCACCGGCAAGCTCGTCGCGCCGGAGGGTCTCTGCGACGATCAGCGTCCGTTTCGAGCGACGCTCGAGGGCGACGACATCGTTGTATGGGATCCCATCGAAATCGTGCTCGTGGGAGTTTGACGAGCTACTCGATGACGTCGACGTCGGACGGCCCGAGCGTCCGGTAGTTGTGGTCGATGTAGTCGACGACCTCGTCGAACCACGAGTCGAGCTGCACGCCGCCCGGCCGCGCGGAGTTCATGTAGAACGTCCCGCGTACGCACTCCGGCTTGCCGTCGGCGCCGACGCGACACCGCCCGTCGACGTACACGATGATGAACTTCGGTAGCCGCCTTGCGTACGATTTCTCGCCGGAGTTGACGCGGTTGTTGAACAAGATCGCGACCGCTTCGAGATCGCGCGGATCCTGCCCGTAGCCGTGGAGCACGTAGAGCACCGGGTAGCGCAGATCGCGCTTCCGGTTCTCTTCGAGCGCGTATCCGGGCGGCAGCGTCACCGCGACCGGTCCCGTGCGCTTCGTCTTCGGTCCGGTGAAGAACTTCTCGCAGCGCCCCTGCATTTCGCACATCGGACCGAGCTCGTTGACGGTGGTCGTTTCCGGGCTCTCGACGCTGTCCTCTGTGCGCGTGCGATCGGCGTCGGGCCAGCCCGCAGCCGCGAAGTAGAACGACGTCTCGAGACGGAAGAGAATCTGCGTCGCCGTGCCGACGTGCTGTCCGTCGCCCTGCGAGATCACCTGATCGGTCGCGTCGACGTTTCCGTAACGCATCATGGCGACCTGCGGGACGTCCTGCCAGAGGACGTTCTCGGGCTGGAAGGCATTGATGTTTCCGCCGCCGCCAGGGAGGTTTTCGAAGTTGTTGTAATATACAGCCGATTTGACCGACCGACCGTCCGCCCGCTTTCGGCTCGCAAGGGCACCCACGAGGTGATTGCCGACCGTGCCGAAATTGAAGAGATCGCGCACGCCGCCGTCGGTCCACAGGTTGATTCGAGAGAGGGCGTCGTCGTCGAACGCGCCACCCGGAACGTTGGTCGCCCACCGGTGGACGATCTGATGCGGATCTTGCGCGTAGAAATTCTGCAGACCGGTGGTCAGCGTGAACTGCTTGTCGCCTTCGCCCTGGTCGAATCCGCCCGCGGCTATCTGCGGCGTCCCCATCACGCCGTCGAGCCCCGTGTCCTTGAACGGCTCGCCCGTCTCGAAGCGATGGTTCTTCTCGTCGCCATTCGGATTGATGACGTTGTCGTAATCGTCCTGATTCGGATCGGGATTGGTGACAGGGTCGTAACCGGGCTCCTGCGCGTCGAAGAGACCGTCGGCGCCCGTATCGTCCCAAGGCTCGTGTCCGGCGCGGATGACCGGTTCGTTGAAATCGCGCACGCCGTTCTTGTTCAAGTCGACGGCGAGCGCCGGATTGAGCGGGATCGCGTTGTTCGGATCGGGCTGCGCCCACGTGTTCATGTACGGACTCTTCGCGTCGGCCGCGCGCTGCCCGTCGCAAAAGCTGATGACCTGGTGGCTGCCGTCCGGGTTGTACTCGTCGTCGTAGTACCCCGTCGGCTGGACCCAAGCGTTCTTCGGATCGCAGCGCGATTTGTAGCACTGCGCCTGAATCGTCCTCTGCTCGGCTTGGTTCGGATCGTCCTTGATCGGATCGACGGGGACGCTGCAGTTCGTGCCCGCGGGCAGGCCCGTCGTGTCGCCGGTCACCCACGTATCGGTCGCTTTCGGGCCTGCCGGGAAAAACGCGAGAGCGGGGTCGGGATTGGTGCCATTCGGGTTTCCCTGCATCGCAGAGAGATCCCAAAACAGCTGCGAGTATTCGTTGCGATCGAAGCCGCCGCCGTTCCCGGCGCCCGTTTGATAAAACCAGTGATTGAAGTCCTGTGTGTGAACGAGCGGGCCGTCGATCGGATAGAGGTTCGGCGCCGGGAGCGTACACGTCGGGTTCGACGCCGGGCAGAAGCCACCGATGTTGAAGGTCTCGATGTACCAGAGGAGCCACGTCCAATCGCTCGGGCCGCCCATCGGACCGATCATGTCGAACTTGTCGTGGTGCCGCATGCCGAACGACGCCGCGCCACCGCCGCCCATCGAAATCCCGATCACGCCTCGATGCGTGAGGTGACGCTTCACGTGACGCGTGCCCGCGTCCGGCGCGACGACGGCTTGGTAGGTGCCAATCCACGGCGACTGAAAGTGCAGGCTCCACGCGTCACCGACTTTGACGAACTGCGGATTCGCGATCGTGATCGCCCGCGCCGTCTTTGCCATCGGGCTCTGGAACATCACTTGGACGTGACGCATGCGCGCGGGATCAGGCATCGCGGCGGGATTGACCGGCACGGCGAAGTCGAGCTCACGACGCAGCGAACGGTTCGCGTCGAGGCCGCTCACGGCTTCGAACTTCACTGCAGGGCCGATCGGCGTGAGCGCCTTGTGATCGCCCGTCAGATCGGTCGCGCACGAGATCTTCGCTTGGAACGGCGTGAGCGCGAGCTCGTCGGCGCGCGTGAACGCCGCCTCGGGCACATTGAAGGCCGCCGCCGCGAGGCCTGCCGTTCCTTGAAGCGAGGTGTGCATCGCATCGAACGCGAGCGCCGCGGACTCGCCAGCCGTGCACGCCGGCACGTCGCCCGACCGAACCTCGACGTTCAACGTCGCGGTCGCCTCCGGCGAGTCGGGCGTCTTCTTCATCTTGATGGTGACGGTGGTCGTGCCGGGCTTCGAGCCGACGACGTTGAAGTCGAACGTGGCGCGCCGGAGATCGAACGTCGCCGTCGTCGGCGCGTCCGCGACCGATCCGTCAGCCACCGCGAGCTTGGCCGCGGTCGGCGAGCAGATGTCGGGATCGACGATCGCGCGGACAGGCCGCGACCGTCCTTGTGCGACGACGACGGTCGGCGGATCGAAGCGCAGCACGAGATCGGCCGTGTTCGTCGGATCGCACACCTCGCCCGGCTGGAGCGGCGCGGGACCCGGCGGCGCCGGCGGAGCGCTCGTCGTCGTGCTGCTGCAACGAAGCAACGCGATCGCGGTGCCGAGCAAAATGGTGCGCGAAGGAAGCTTGAGAGACTTCATCGCAGGCACTCTACCGCCCGCGTTCTCGCGCCTCGTCTCTTATGCGTATCGCGCAGCCAAACGGTTACTCGACCGATCGGTTGATTTTTGTCCAGCAAAAAAAAGTGCCCGCGCAGAGGGGCCGGGGGGGCAGCCTCACTCCACGCGAGCGATCGTTGCGAGTGCAGCGCACGTGCCAGACGCGCGAATGTCGATCGCGTGCTCGATTCGAGGGATGCGCCCGACGTCGGTGGCGAAAAGTCGTGCACAACTGCAAACCGAAAACCGCGCACATGCACGACGGTGATGTACGCGCATGTGCTGTGCGACTACTTCTTCGTGCAACGAAGCGGGTAGCGGGCGCGCGTCTGCGCGTAGACGCCGATGCCGATGCCGTCGACGTGCGCGAGAGTCGCAGACTTGGGCGTGCGGAAGAGCGCCTCGGTGGCGCGCGAGCCGGAGTAGTCGAGCGTCGCGGCGACGTGCTCCACGCACGCGGTGTCGCGCGTGATGTGCAGGCGCACGAGCGGTTGTTGGAGGTTGAGCGACGTCTTCCCGACGTACGCGCGCGCGCTCGTGCCGAGCAGCGTGTCGAAGACCCATCCAGCACTCTCGCCACTACACACGGTGACGGTGCGATCCGCCATGTCGGACGCGCCGAGGAGCTCGGGCTCGCCGACCACGGCCGACTCGGCGTCGATCGGGAGGACCCAGCGCTGCGCGACGGGGCGATCCCAGGCGGGTTGACCGTCGACGACGAGACCGAGCGCGCGTCCGTCGCTGCGCCGCGCGAGTCGCGTCGCAGGACGCGAATCGAAGCCGGCGCGAGGCACGCGCGCGATCTCGCGCGCCTGGGATCCGTCGATGACCCAGACGGCCGTCGACTGCAGCTCGGGCTGCTGCTGACCGTACTGCGCCGACGGGATCGTCACGAACCATCGCCCGCCGACGCGAAGCGCCGCTTCGATCTCGCCGAGGAGCTCACCGTCGGCGCGCCTCACCTCGACCGGCGGACGATTCTCTTCGACCGCGAGCACCATCGTCTCTTGCGCTTGCCCATTGTGGCGCCGGCCAAGGACGAGCGCGTGCGCGGGGTCGTCGCCCGTCGCGACGCTCCACTGGATCGTCTGCAAGCGCTGGCGCGCGTCGTCCAAGCTCGTGAACGGCGCCGCCGCGATCGGCGTCGACCGAACGTCGTTCCAGCCGCCGTACGGCCACACCCACTTCACCATCCAACGCCCAGAGTGCTCCCACGCCGCGCTCTTGTTTCCCCACGCGTAGAGACGCGCGAGCGAACCGGTGCGCGACAGGTGATCGGCCGTCTCTTGCACATCGATGCTGAGGCCGAGCTCCTCGCCTTTCAGAAGCGGTCCACCTTGCGTGTAGAACGCAGGCAAATCTTCGAGCCCCGCGGCGGCCCCGCCATAGCCGTACGGTGAGCCGTAACCATGCGGGCCGTAGGGCGACGGAGGGACCGGTGGCTGCGCGACGGCGACACCGGGCGCAGGTTTTTTCGCGGGCGGCTTCGGCGGATCGGGCGGAAGGACGGCTGTGGGCTCGCAATCGAGCTCGAGAATCTTCGGCGAGCGCGACGTCGGAGGTCGCGGTGGCGGCGACGGCTCTGGCTTCGTGCCGTTGATCGGGGGTCCCCAACCGACGCGCAGCCAGCCTGCGGCGTTGCAACCGATCGGTCCGCACGCGCGCGACGCGATTGTCTTCGCGGACGCGATCGGCTCCGGCAGCTCGACGTCGGTCCACGTCATTCCGCCATCCGTCGTCTCGTACCCGCGACGCGAGCTCGTCCATCCGAGACCGTATCGCCCGGAGACGATCGGCGCGCCCCCTTCGCGCACGAGCTTGCCGAGCTTCGCCTTGCCGTCGAGCCCGATCTCCATTCCGATGAGCGCGCCGGCCGCTTCGATCCAACCGCTGAGCACGCCGGGACGTCGCTCTTCGAAGCCGTCGAGCCACACGCCGTACTTGAGCGCGCGCGCGACGTCGGACGAGATCGGCGGGAACGAGATCGCGACCGTGGTCGCTTTGCCTTTGTCGAGCGTGGTGAGGCGTGCGGTCGTGACGTCGCCGTGCGGAGGCGAGACGACGGCGACGCGGCCGTCGGCGAGGACGACGATTCGTTCGCCGCCGATGTCGCCGCGCACGCGGATCTCGCGCCACTGATCGTCGCGCGCGAAGAGGCAGTAGCTCTGCTGCGAGCGATCGCCGTCGTCGGTCGTGCCGTCTGCCGCGCACGCACCGCGCACCGCGAGCGCGCCGTTGCCCGACGAGACCACGGCGCGCGGCTTCTCGAAGCGTCGAATCTCGACCATGCGGCCGACGTCGGGTGCATAGCGGTAGACGATCGTCTTGCCGCGCGTCTCGCCGCAGACGAAGCCGAACGCGCCGGGATCGGCGGCGCGCGCGAGCGAAATCGGGTGGCAACGCGACGGTCGCATCGGGAACGCATCCGCGCTCGCTTCGACGAGCGCGCCGTCGGCGAGGCGCACGCGCGCGAGCGCGCCGTCGCGCGCGATGACCGCGGTCCCGTCGGTCAGCGGCCAGCCGTCTTCGATCGCCGCGGCGAGCGGTCGCTTTCCGAACGCGCGCGCCGCAGCGTCGATGGGTACGGCGATCGGTTTCTCGATCCCGGCGCGAGCGGGCGCGTTCGGCAATCGCGCGACCTGACCGTCGCCGCGCACTTCGTACCACTGCATCTGGCGGTTGACGTCCGTGCCGCTGACGACGAGCGCGTCGTCGACTTGGATCACCTCGCGCGCGTCGATCGGCAAGCCGAGCGTGCGCCAGCTGTTGCCCGCGTCGAACGTGGCGACGACGCCGCGAAGATCCGCGATCGCGACCGCGCGCCATCCGTCGGACGCGGCGTACGCGCCGACGAACGGCGACGGCGGAAACGGACCGAGATCCATCGGCGCGCCGGAGCGAGCGTCGAACGCCGCGTACGCTCCGCCGGGACCGCGAACGTAGAGACGGTCGAGCCCGACGACGACGCGCGAGATCGTCCCCTGCACTGTGTAGAGCGGGCCGACCGAGCCGAGCCAACGCTCGGAGCGCCACAGCGTGGTGCCGATCTGAAAAAGGAAACCTCCGCCGAGTCGCGCGGGGAGCGGGATGGTCGTCGTCGGCGCGCCAGGCAAGCGATCCGGCGACGTGAGGATCGCACCGCTCGGCATGCTGACGATACGCATCCCCGCGACGATGAGCCGAACGCCACCGCCCGGCTCGGCCCCGAGCGCCTTGTCGTCGTCGACCGCTTCGGGAATCGCGCGCGACCCCTTGATCGTCGGTTCCGCGGCGGCCTTCACGCCGAGTGCGCGCAGGTTTCCCTTCGCCGCCATCTGCGCGGCCGGCGGCGGGCGCGAGGCGCAGGCGGCGAGCATGCACAATACAGATGCCATCCCCGCTGCGCGAACGCGGCTCACGGTGACATGGTAGCAGCGGGCAGCGAGCATCGTGGGTAGAACGCGGGTCGGGCTTGGGACATGCCGCGGGCGTTCGACCTTTGCACCTTCGCCCCCTTGGCTATTTCGGCAGCTGGCGGCCCGCGTGCTAGAAAACGCGGCATGTCCTTCGTAGTCGCAGTCGTGGGCGCGACCGGCGCGGTCGGTCGAGAGATGCTCCGGACGCTCGAACGCCGAAAGTTTCCGGTGAAGAAGCTCGTCGCGCTCGCGAGCAAGCGCTCGGCAGGGACGAAGCTCCCGTTCAACGGAGGCGAGGTCACGGTCGAGGAGCTCGGCCCGTCGTCCTTCGCCGGTGTTCAGATCGCGCTGTTCAGCGCCGGCGCCACGCCATCGCGCGAGCTCGCGCCGTTCGCGGCCAAGGCGGGCGCGGTGGTGATCGACAACTCGAGCGCGTGGCGCATGGACCCCGACTGCCCGCTCGTCGTCCCCGAGGTCAACATGGCCGCTGCCTCGAACCGGCCGAAGGGGATCATCGCGAACCCGAACTGCTCGACGATTCAAATGGTCGTCGGGCTCAAACCGCTGCACGACGCCGCGCGCATCAAGCACATCGTCGTGTCGACGTACCAAGCAACGAGCGGCAAAGGGCACGCGGCGGTCGAAGAGCTCCTCGCGCAGTCGCGCGCCGTGCTCGACGGCAAACCGATCGACGCAAAGGTGTTCGCGGGTCAGATCGCCTTCAACACGCTCTGCGATTGGAAGGCCGGCGAGGGCGACTACTCCGAAGAGGAGCTCAAGATGGTCAACGAGACGCGCAAGATCATGGGCGACGCGAGCATCGGCGTCTCGCCCACGACGGTACGCGTCCCGGTGGTCAACGGTCACGCCGAGTCGGTGCACGTGCAGTTTCACCGACCGATGCGCGCGCAAGAAGCGAAGGATCTCCTTCGTGGCGCGGAAGGCGTCGTGCTCATGGAGGACGCATACGCGCCCGGGAAACATCCGCAGCCGGTCACCGCGTCGGGCACCGATCCCGTCTACGTCGGTCGCATCCGCGACGATCTCGCGGTGCCGGGCGCTCTCAATTTGTGGATCGTCAGCGACAACCTGCGAAAAGGCGCCGCGCTCAACGCTGTGCAAATCGCGGAGCGCATTTTCGTTCGCTAGGTTTCCGTCCTTTCGCGGCGCATCGGCAAGAAGAACCTGTCGCCGGTGAGATCGTTCACGCCGACGTAGAGGTCGGCGTCGAACGCGTCGCGGAGGCGGGCCCACGTCATCACCTCTTCGACCTTTCCCACCGCGACGAGCTCGCCGCGCTTCGCGAGCGCGATCCGCGACGCGTACTGCGCCGCGACGTTCAGATCGTGCATCACGACCACGCACGCGAGCTTCGCGCGCGAGACCTCTTCCGCGAGAAGCTCGTAGAGATCGATCTGGTGGCGCACGTCGAGGAACGCGCCCGGCTCGTCGAGGAGCAAGACGCGCGGCTCTTGCGCGAGCGCGCGCGCGATCGCGACGCGCTTCTGCTCGCCGCCGCTCAGCTCGTCGACCGGGCGCTCCGCGAGCGCGACGAGATCGCAGCGCGCGAGAGTCGCATCGACGATCGAGCGATCGCGCTCGCCCTCGTTTTGCCAGGCGCCCTGATGCGGCGCGCGTCCCATCGCGACGACCTCGCGCACCGTGAAGCGAAACGCGACCGCCTCCGTCTGCGCGACGACCGCGACGCGACGCGCGATGTCGCGGCGATCCATGACGACTCCACCGACGGCGCGCGACAACACGTCGCCAAAGAGCCGCACCTCGCCCGATCGCGGCGCGAGCGCCCCCGACATCACGCGAAGGAGCGTCGATTTTCCCGCCCCGTTCGCCCCGAGGACGGCGACGAGCTCACCCGACGAAACCGTGAGATCCACGCCGCGAAGAGGCATTTCGACGGCTCCGCTCGGCAGAGCCGCGTAGGCCGCCGACACCCCTCGTAACTCCAGCGCGTACGTCGTGTTCACCCGTGACTCCCCGCGTTAGTGTATCCTGTGAGTAGTCGCGAGGTCCGCCGGCATTGGCGGGGGAACCTGGAAGGAGACCGATCGTTGGACACGAAAAGCGAGAGCGAAAATCGCGCTTCCGGTCACGCTGTGCAGCCCGGCCCGCCGAGCGAGCGCCCGCGTCGCGTGATCAAGCGCTACTCGAATCGGAAGCTCTACGACACCAAGGACAGTCGGTACGTCACCTTGCTGCAGATCGCCGAGATGGTGCGGAGCAGCGAAGAGGTGCAGATCATCGACAACAACACGAAGGAGGATCTGACCGAGGTCACGCTCGCGCAGATCATCTACGAGGAGCAGAAGGCGCACAGCCGCAACGTGCCGCTGCAAACTCTCAAAGAGCTCATCCACTCGCGCACCGAGAGGGTGCTCGAGGGGCTTCGCGAAGGACCGATCGGGCGATTGATTCCGGGCACCGTGAAGCCGGGCGACGTCGTGGAAAAGGCGCACGGTTCTCAACAGACGCCCGACGACAAGAAGTCCGAGCCGCCGAAGCCGACCTTGGTCGATCAGGCCAAGGGAAAAATCGAGGACCTTCAGCACACTCTCGACGAGCGGATCAAGGCGATCCTGGCCGGGTTTCGCCCGCTCCAGCAACTTCAGCACGAAGTTAAGCGCCTCAACGAGCGAATCGAGGATCTCGAACGTAAGTTGAAGGGACCCCCCTCCTCGGGCGGCAACAACACGTCAAAGTGACAACGCCCGCAATTCTCGCTTGTCCCCGATAACACTCGGAAAAGCGTTCATGGCGGGCACGCTCGGGGAATAGGTCCAACTTTCGCTTGTTGGGGGATATGAGCAAGCACGGAGAAGTGCCCCCCATGGCCTTGACGGACACCGAAAACCAAAAAGAAGTCGACGGCTTCTCGGACGAAGCGCTGACGCACCTCGACGCGATGTACGGCGTCGCGTGCAAGCTCACGCGCAACCCGACCGAGGCAGAGGATCTCGTGCAGGACGCCTTCGTGAAGGCGATGCGCGCGCGGCATCAGTTTCACCCGGGGACGAACCTCAAGGCGTGGCTGTTCCGCATCCTCACGAACACGTTCATCAACAAGTACCGCCGCGGCGGGCTCGAGCGATCGGTGTTCGACGGTCCCGACGCGGACCCGTTGGCCGACGGTTGGGTGAGCGCGAGCACGATGCGTCAGCTTCGGGATCCCGAGCAGATCGCGCTGATGCCGATCGTCGAGAAAGAGATCCAGACGGCGCTCGACGCGTTGCCGCACGAGTTCCGGCTCGCGGTCATTCTTTGCGACGTCGAAGAGTTCTCGTACGAAGAGATCGCGCAGATCATGGGTTGCCCCATTGGCACCGTGATGAGCAGGCTGCACCGAGGACGAAAACTTTTGCAGCGAACGCTGTACAATCACGCCTTGGCGATGGGCATCATCAAGGGCGAAGAGCGTGTCGGTGACGGCGCCTCCGACGGCAAGCCTGCCGATCTCGCCGCGTACCGCGCGAAGAAACGAGGCGCAGCGTGAGTCATGCGCTTCAACAGATGACGTGTCGCGAGTACCTGCCGTTGCTCGGACCGTTCCTCGATGGCGAGCTCGATCCGCCGGGGATGCTCGAAGTCGAGTCGCACACGAATCGTTGCGTTCCGTGCGGTGAGCACGTCGCGCTCTTGCGAGCGACGCGCGTATCGTTGAAGCGCACGGTGCGTCGCAACGCGCCCGAGGGGTTGCGATCGCGGCTCGCTGTTGCGATGGCGGCCGAGGCCACGCGCGGCGAAGCTCGCGACGTCGAGCACGCGCGCGCGGGCACGAGCGGGAGCAAGCTGCTCGGATGGCGGACGATGGTGCCGCTGGCGAGCGCCGCGGCGCTGGCCCTTGCATGGGGCGCGACGCGCAATCCCACGAAGGCGGCGCAGCAAGAGCAGGTCGCAGGCTTCGGAGACGATCTCCTCTCCGAGCTCATCGCGGAGCACGCGCAGCCGCTCCCGCCCGACGCGACCGATCCGCGCGCGGTGCGCAACCTCGAGAAATACGTCGGCGTCCCGGTTCGCCCGGGTTCGTTCGAACGCGGCGGAGCGAGGCTCGTCGGCGGGCGGGTCCTGCCGATGCGCTCGCCCAGCCACGCGCGAGCGGCGATGCTCCAGTTCGTCGTAATGAATGACGGCGAGCCACGTCGCGTCAGCCTCTTCGTCTACGATCCGGCCAAGATTCAGGTCTCGTCGCCGGGTCTCACGCCGCGCTCGGTCGGCACGGCGCGCGTTTCGGTCGGGCAGGCGCGCGGGTACTCGGTCGCGATCACGCAGCGAGGCGGCATCGGCTGCGCGTTGGCTACGGACATGGGCGCGGACGAAAGCGCACAGCTCGCGCTCGCAGCCTGTGACGAATGACCGGCACGAATGACCGCGCGAATCACGACCTGACACCATCGTAGGAGTCCGGCTAAGGTGCGGGGCATGCGACTCGTCTACGTGATGGATCCGATGGACCGGGTCCTCCCCGACAAGGACACCACGTTCGCGTTCTTGCGCACTTCGCTCGCGCGCGCCCACGAGTCGTTTCACTGCGAGCCGCGCGACGTCTACTTGAAGGACGGCGACGTCCACGCGCGCGTCCGCGAGGTCAGGGTCAGCGACGCATCGCCCTACTTCAAGCTCGGCGATCCGCGCGACGTCCGGCTCGCCGACGTGAGCGCCGTGCTCGTCCGCAAAGATCCGCCGTTCGACGCGGAGTACCTCTACCTCACGCTCATGCTCGAGCGAGCGCGCAACCGCACCGTGATCATGAACGATCCGCGCGGCCTCCGCGACGCCAACGAGAAGCTCTACACGCTTCACTTCGCGCGTCACATGCCCCGCACGATGGTCACGAGCGACCGGCAGCGCATTCTCGACTTCGTCGAAGAGCTCGGCGGCGAGGGCGTCGTCAAACCGCTCGACGGCGCGGGCGGCTCGGGCGTGATGATGATCTCGAAGACCGATCGCAACACGCGATCGATCCTCGACGTGCTCACGCTCGAAGGGCGTCGCCTCGCGATGGTGCAGGAGTACCTGCCGAAGGTGCGCGAGGGCGACAAGCGCGTGCTGCTCCTCGAAGGGCAAGTGCTCGGCGCGATCCTGCGGGTGCCGCGCGCCGACGATCTGCGCTCGAACATCCACGTGGGCGGCACCGTCCAGCCGTGCGTCGTGACCGCGAAAGAGCGCGAGATCGTCGCGGACATCGCGCCGCGTCTCCTCGAGGACGGCCTCGTCTTCGTCGGTCTCGACATGATCGGCGAGAAGCTCACCGAGGTGAACGTCACGTCGCCGACGGGGATTCAGGAGCTCAGTCGGCACCTCGGACGGGACATGGGCGAGCCCGTGATCCAATGGATCGAGCAGCGCGCGTCCGACTTCCGACCGAACCTCCGCAGCATCCCTGTGTGAGGCGCGCGCAGACTCCAGCGTCGCCTGCCCATGCCGATCACTCTCTTCGTACGATCCGCCGATCCCACCGGAGCCACCGAATCGCCGGCGCTCACGTTCGACGGGATGCAGCGGATCGTCATCGGGCGCGGACAGAGCTGCGACTTGCGTCTTCCGGATCCGAGCGTCTCGCATCGACACGCGACCGTGCAGGCGAAGGGCTCCGAGTTCGCGCTCATCGACGAAGGGAGCACGAACGGGACGTTCGTCGGCGGCGTGCGCCTCGCGCCGCGCACGTCGCGCGTGCTTCGATCAGGCGACAGGATTCGCGTCGGACGCGTGTGGCTCGAGGCGCGGATCGATCAGACGCCGCCGACGCGCGACATGGCGAACGCGACGCGCGATCTCGCGCTGGCGCTCGTGTCGCAGGCGATGGCGCGGATTGGCGAGAGCGTTACATGCACTGTGCATGTGGTCGAAGGCGACCAGGACCTCGGCGCGACGCTGACGCTCGACGAAGAAGCGCGCGCGTACGTCGTGGGTCGCGCGGAAGAGTGCGACATGCCGCTCGCGGACTCGTCGGCGTCGCGCGAGCATCTGCAGATCGTGCGACGCGGAGGAACGGTTCTCGTGCGCGATCTCGGGTCGAAGAACCCCGCGCAGCTCGGCGATGCGCCGCTCGATGCGACGCGCGACACGGTGTGGAGACCCGCGGTGATGCTGCGCGTCGGGCGCACGGTCCTCGCGCTCGAGGAGCCGGTCGCAGAGGCGCTCGCCGAGCTCGAGGATGCACCGGACGAGGCGCTGCCGGCGGAAGGGGCACCCGAGCCGCCGCCGTCGCTGACCAACGCCAGCGCATCGCCGTCTCGTGAAGATCTCTCCGTGCCCCCCGCGAGTGGCGCGCGCGCGGCTCCGATCGCAGAGGTTGCAGCCAGCGTCGCTCCGCCACGCCGCAAGCGCGGGACGAGTTGGTCGGTGACGGATCTCCTCGTGATGCTCGCGGCGCTGAGCGTCCTAGGACTCAGCATCGCGGGTCTCGTTTGGCTCCTGCGCGGCTGACGAGGAGCGCGCGCGCTTCGCAGTCTGTATCCTCGCGCGATGAGCAGCGCGAAGAGAAAGTGGGCAGTCATCACCGGAGCATCCGCAGGTCTCGGCGTCGAGTTCGCACGCCAGCTCGCGCGCAAGGGCTACGATCTGGTGCTCACCGCGCGTCGACGCGATCGCCTCGAGAAGCTCGCCACGGAGATCGAGCGCGACATGAAGGTGAGCACCGTCGTCCTCGAGAGCGATCTCTCCGTGGCGGGCGCGAGCGCGGCGCTCGTGCGCGAGCTCGAAGAGCGCGGCATCGAGGTCGAGCTGCTCGTGAACAATGCGGGGGTCGGGCTCCACGGCGAGGCGCTCGCGATGCCGATCGATCGCCTCTCCGCGATGATTCAGCTCAACGTCACCGCGCTCGTCGAGCTGTCAATCGCGCTCGGAGCGAAGATGGCCACGCGCGGCTCGGGCGCGATCCTCAACGTGTCGTCGACCGCGTCGTTCCAACCCAACCCGTACTTCGCGGTCTACGGCGCGACCAAAGCGTTCGTCACGAGCTTCTCGCTCGCGCTCGCGCGCGAGGTCGGACCGCGCGGTATCCGCGTGCTCGCGCACTGCCCCGGCCCGACACGCACCGAGTTCAACGACGTGGCCGACATGAGCGCGAGCGCCGGCGATTGGCTCTACATGAGCGCCGAGCGCTGCGTCGCCCTCGGCCTCTCTGCGCTCGAGCGCGGGCGCTGGCTCAAGGTCACCGGGCTCCTCAACGCGGTCGCCGCGTTCTTTTCGCGGCGCTCACCGATGTGGCTCGCGACGATCGTCGCGGGCCGGATGATGCGTCCTACGCGGCCACCGAAGTCGCTCCCCGCGGGACCCGGGGCGCCATAGCCACGGGTCGGATCGCTACGAGTGATTCACTCCGCTTTGCGCGCGGGCGGCGGCGGTGCGCTCGTGAGACCCGGCACCGTGTGCGCGTCGGGATCGGTGACGGGAGGCGCGCCGTTGCGACGAGCGCCAGGCGCGCGCCGACTCGTGCCCGGTGGGTAGCTGGTCGGAAGTCCCTCGAGCGGCACCGCGGCGAGGAGCTGCTCGAGCTCGGACGCGCTACGCGGTCGCTCGTTCATTCGTTTTTTCAGGCACTTCATCACGGCGAGATCGAGCCCCTCGGGGATCGGCAGGTCGGGGCGACGCAAGCGCATCGCCGTCGGGATTTGCCGCTGATGCAGATCGAGGAGCTCGCGACGATTCTGCGCGACGATCGGGAGCTCGCCGGTGACCGCTTCGTACATGAGTACGCCGAGCGCGTAGATGTCCGTCCGCGGCTCGACGGTCGCGCCGATGCACTGCTCGGGCGCCATGTACTCGGGCGTGCCGAGCGTGTAGCCGGTCTGCGTGAGCGACTCGGCGCTCGCGAGCTTGCTCATGCCGAAGTCCAAGACCTTCGACGAGCCGTCTTCGCACAAGAAGATGTTGCCGGGCTTGAGATCGCGATGAACGACGCCGCGCCGGTGTGCCGCCGCGAGCGCGCGACAGACGCCGATGAAGACCGGAATCGCGAAGCCTGGCGCGAGCAGGCCGTCGCGCGCGAGCTTGTCGGCGAGCGAACGGCCGACGAGGCGCTCCATCACGACGTAGATCGATCCGTCGGGCATCTGATCGAGATCGAGAACGCGAACGACGTTCGGGTGCTCGATGTGCACTTGGATGTACGCCTCGCGACGAAGACGCGCGATCTCGCCGCCGTCCTTTGCAGCTGCGCCGCGCAATACTTTGACCGCGACTTCGTGACCGAGCGTCGTGTGCTCCGCGGCGTAGACGACGCCGATGCCGCCCGATCCGATCTTGCGTCCGATGCGGTACTTCCCGCCGAGGACCGTGCCCGTGAGATCGCCCGGCGTCGTGCCGAGATCGCCGCGCAGCTCGAGGCCACGCTCGAGCGCAGCGATGCGATTGCGCTCGAACGCGCGCGACGACTTGTCTTCCTTCGAGCGGTCCCAGAGAAATCCCGTCCCGCCCCCGAGCAAGCCCCCGAGCAGCGCGGAGATCGCGCCCGCGACCCAGTTGCCCGCGACGAGCACGGTGCCCCCGCACACGACCGCAGCCGCAGCAGCACCCGCGAGCGCCCCCGTGCGCGGACGAATCACGCCCCACCGCGCGACGTAGGTGCACATTTCCTGCCCCTTCGCGATGCAGGCCTCGTGCGTCACCGTCGCGTCGGGCATTCCCCAAATCCGAGGGAAGCTCGCGAGCTCCCCTTCGCGCGCCGCGCAGAGAAGCTCCTCGCCACCGGTGTCGACTTTGTCGCTCGGCTCTTCGTTGCCGTCGTCGCGCGCGCGGTACGTCATTCGAACGGCGGCGATCGTTTCCTTGCCGCGCTTCTCGCCTCCCGCGCCGCCGATCTCCTCGAGCTCCCACGTCCCGACGCGCGTGACCTCTTTCGCATTCGAGGCGAGGTAGCGGTACGCGTCGACCGGTTGCTCGGCGACGCGGAGCATGCGCACGAGCGTTCCGAGCGCCTCGGGATGAGTCACCCAATCTCCGCGATGACGAATCGTTTCCGCGCCGAGGATCTGCGCGATCGCACGAAGCGCGCGCTTTGCCGCGAGAGTCGAGACCCAGCCTGTCTCGTTGTCGACCGCCGACGGATCGATCGCCGCGCCCGCGAGGAGCTGCCGCACCGCGCGCTCGCCCTTCTCCGCGCGCACGCGAAGGAGATACGTCTTCAGCACGGAGGCGCGCAGCTCCTCCTTTCCACCCTGGCGGACGGTCCCGCGGGACATGGGCGGAGGGCTGTTCATCCCACTCGAGGGTACGCCGCAAGTCCTCTTCTGGGAACCCGCGCGTGCGTTCTCGTTTCGCTCTTTCGCTCAACTCGTCGTAGGAGATGGGCAATGGCAGCGTCTGCGGCTTCTCTCGCTCTAGGTAAGGTGCAAACGGCTCACGGAATCGACTTCGGCGCGCTCGCGGCACAGCTCGAAGGGATCTTTCGACGACACGGCGCGCGGACGCAGGCTGCGCCGTTCGACGTGCGTCTCCGTCCCGGCGCCGTCCGCGCGATCGCGTCGTTCGTGCTCGAGAGCGACACCATCGCTCGCGCGGTCGTCTCGCACGTCCGCGTGTGGCCGGTGCTTCAAGGAATCGCGCTCGTGGTGCACCCCCACGCGCACCTCGACGCGCCGCTCCTCGTCGCGGATCTGATGGTGCCGCCGACGGGGACGCCCCGCGCGTTCGTCGACGTGTGCGGGCCGGCGATCGCTCGTCCGCCGTTCGGTGCACGCTTTCGCGAGCCGCTCGCGGCGATCCTCGATCGCGCGCACGTTCCGCGGCGTGCGCCGGTGCCAGCGTGGATCGCACCGCTCTCGGGCGGCGCCGGCGGTCGCCTCAGCGCGCGTCGAGGCGGCGGCGACGTCCTCGCCACGACGCTGACCCGTTACCTCTCGTGCTACCTCGACGCGCTCGCAACTGCAGAGCGTGCGACGGACGTCGACGCGAACCGCGCCGCCGCAGCGTCCGCCGCTTCCGCCGTGCGCGCGAGCGGCCCCGCCGGGCGGTACCTCACGCGCGCATTCGGTCGCGACTACACCGCGCGCTACCTCGATCTCTTGTGGCGCGCGTGACGCCTCAGAAACGTCCGCCGACCGAGACACCCGCATAGCCCGGCGCAACGTGCGGGGTGATCGCGGGAGTGAGCCGAGCCGTGCTCGGCTTCGGTCCCGTCGGCTCGAGGAAGTGCCAGACGAGACCGCCCGCGATCGCCGCGAGGCCGACCGATCCGACGATGACGCCGATCGTCTCCTGGTTGCGTCCGTCGTTTCCTTTTTGGACCGTCGCAGCGTTCGCCGAGGCCACCGCCGCCCTCACCGCAGGGTCCGACGAGGTCGAATCAGGGCACGAGTGGTTAGGGCACAGCTTCTCCGCGTCCGAGACCTTCCCGGCGCCGAGGATCGTGATGATCCCGCCGGTGATGAGCACGGCACCGCCAACGCCCGTGAGCACCCACGGAAGGATCGTGTGTCCGCCGCCATCGCTCGTGTTCGTCGCTGTGGCCGTCGGGACCGCGGTGGTCGTCCCGGTCGCCGTTGGTGCGGTCGTGGTCGTACTGGTCGTTGCGGTCGGTGTCGTATTGCTCGCCGTGGGCGCCGCCGCGAGATCGCGCTTCAGGCGATCGCGACGCACGGTCGCGCTCTCACGATTCGGATCGTCGGCCTTCGCGCGATCGAGGAACGACTGCGTGTAGCGCAGCGCCTCGGCCTTGTTCCCCTTGAGCTCCCACAGCTCGGCGATCTTGAGGAGCACCGCGTGCCCCGTGCAGTCCGCACGATAGGCATCGAGGTAATAGAAAATCGCCTTCTCGCGCTCCATGTTCTCGGCCGCGATCTTCCCGGTCTTGAAGAGGTCGCTCGCGCGTCGGTTTCGCTCTGGCGTCACGTCGGAGTCGGCGCATGCGACCGGAATCGGCTCGCCCGGCCGCACGAGATCGCCCGTCTGCGCGAGCGCTGGGACCGCGAACGCGAGGCCCACCAGGGCGAACAACGGGATCTTCCGCTTCAAGACACGCATTCGAGCTCTCCAAGTGGGCGCAGGTTATGTCGCCCCAGCATACGAAAATTGCGACGACTACCCCAAACGCTTCGCGGCCTTTTCTCCGAACGTGTAAACCGCGCGGACGAACCACGATAGCGACGCGGGGTCCGCCGGGAGCGCGATCGGCGCGACGATGAATCCGCCTGGACGGATCTCGAAGTGGAGCGGCACGCGCCAACTGAGGGCAAGCTTGCGGACGCTCGGCGTGATGGCGAGCGTGAGGTCTTCGGCTGTGGGCGCGAACGATGCGAAGAGCTCGTCGAATTCCCGGTCGCCGGTCACACGCCGAGGCATCGCCACGAGCTCGAGCGGGTCGCTGAAGATCTGCCCCGTCTCGGTCGTCGCCGCCGCGCGTCCTCGGGCTCGCTCGTCCTGCGCGATCGCGATCCACGCGCCGGCTTCGCCCTCGACCCATGCGTTGTCCGGGCCACGCACCGGCATCGCGACGAGCATTCGCGCGATCGTCACCGAGCCGGTATCGCCCGTGTGCTCGAGCACGTGCTCGTAGCGATGCGGCGTCTTCAGCGTCGTGTACGGCTCCCAGACGCGCATCCAACGCTCGTCGGCGTCGGGCTGATACTTCAGCCCTTTTCGCCCCGCATACTCCGCGATCCAGGGAATGGGCTCGACGATCACGCGCTCTGTCTCGTTTCGCAGAACGTCCGCGCGGTCAGTACGTCGAACCGCCTCCGCCCGCGGCCGTCGGCCCGTGCGGCATCTTCTCGCCCTTTTGCGCTTTGTCTTTCATCTCGTACTTGCTCGGGCACTTCGCGAGGACCGTCGTCGCCTCGAACGAGTTGTCGGCCTTGAGCTCGCCTTCGACCGTCACGCCGACCTCCGTCCCTTCGACGTCGCGAAACGTGTCGGGTACCACGCACTGCGCGAAGCGGACCGGGAGATTGGTTCCGTTCTTCGTGATCGTGAAGCGGTACTCGCAGGGTGAGTCGCGCTTCACGAGCGTCCCGTGCACGAGCGTCCCCTCGGCGCGAACGGGGCGCCCCGCGAACTTCGCCTTCTCTTTGACGAGCTCGTCGACGGGCTTCGCGTAGACCGCGCCTTCTTGCATCCCCGCCAAGACGAACCCCGCAATCCCGGCGACCGCGAGCGTGAGCCCGAGGACGAGCCCGCGTCGCACCCACGGATTTTCGTCGGCAGGGAGCTCGGCTTCGGCGCGGCGTGCGCGGCGTCGCGACGGGATGACCGCCTCGGTCTTGGTGTCGTCGTCAGGGGAGTCGATCGCCATCGTGTAGGAGAATTTAGCCCTCTACCGCTGCAGGTCAAACCCTCGTTCTGCCGGATCGGTCGTCGCCCGGGGGCGTGCTACCCTGTGTGGCGTGCCAAGGCTTCTTTCCTAGCTGATCTGCGCGCTTCCTCGCGAAATCCGGCCATGACCGACGTCCTCCAGCTCCCCGTCCTCGTGCTCAATCGGTACTTCGAGCCTGTCCAGGTGACGACGGCCAAGCGGGCGTTCGTGCTCCTCTACGGAGGCACCGCGTTCGCGCTGGACGAGGGGGGTGAGCCGCACGACTTCGACATGTGGCGGACGCTCGCACCGCGCGGCCACGACGACGCGGTCCCGATCGTCGGCGGCGCGCTCCGCGTCCCGCGCGTCGTCCACCTGCATCGCTACGACCGCACGCCCCGCATCACGGTGCGCCTCACGCGCCGCAACCTGATGTTCCGCGACGGTCACCAGTGCCAATACTGCGGCAAGCGCCCGCCGCTCCGCGACCTCAACATCGATCACGTGCTCCCGCGATCGCGCGGCGGCGACGACACGTGGGAGAACCTCGTCACGGCGTGCCGCACCTGCAATCTGCGCAAAGGATGGAAGACGCCGGACGAGGCGAACATGCGCCTCGCGCGAAATCCGTTTCGTCCGAAGTGGACGATGACCGCGCAGATCCTCCTCGGCAGCGGCTGGAAGTTCAAAGAGTGGGAGCCGTTCCTCAAGGCCAGCTGACCGGCGCGCTTCAGCGCGGGACGATGCCGCCGTCGCTGCACGATCCCCACGCGCTCCAGCTGGCGCCGCTGCACACGAAGAGGTCTTCGCAGCCGCAGCATTCGTTGTTCGGACACGCGAGGGCGAGGCCGAGCGTGCAGTCGGGAGGTTGGAGATCCGCGCAACCGGGACCGCCGTTCGCACCGGGCGGTGCGTCGAAGCCACCGTCGCGGGCGATCGGCGCACGCGCGTCGGCGTCGGTGCCTGCGTCTCCCGTCGCGGCATCGCGAGTAGGACACACGTGATCGAGCGTCCACGTTCCGCCGTTGCATGCGTACGCGGCGGCGCACGTGACGTCTTCGCACGCGACGCCGTGGCTCAGCGGGCAACCGCCATCGGGGATGTCCTTGCAGAGTACAGGTGTCGACGAATCCGAGCATGCGCCGAGCGGGGCGACTGCGACGGTGACGAGGCCGACGCACGCAACGAGCGCGACGAACGATGCGAGGATTTTCGTGCGCATCACTTCAGCTTCGTGAACCCGTTCTTCATCGTGCCGATGGGAGCGGGCGCTCCCGCGGACGGGGCCGGTGGCATCGGGCGTCCGTCGGCCGTGATCGGCTTCACGCCGGGCGGGAGCGTGATCGTGAAGCCGGTGTCGCCGGCGCGCGCGATGCCGTCGTCTTCGTGCACGGCCGCCTCGGCGCGCGTGCCGTCGAGGGCGATCGCGACCACGTGGTGATCGACGCTCCCCGACGTGGGCACGTCGAAGACCGCGACGTCCGTCGCCGGCGAGAGCTCGCGCGTCGTGTCGTCGAAGCTCACGCGCTGCGCGAGGAACGGAAGCGGAACGACGACGCGGCGGGACGTCGATGCGGGCGCGGGGGATGGAGTCGTCGACTGAATCGTCACGACGGGCGGCGGCCGAACGACGATCGGCGTCGGCGCGCGGGGACGCGACATCACGGCGACCGTCACCACCACACCGGCGACGACGCCCGCAGCCGCGCCGATGGCCATCCACCAAGAGCGCTTGCGCGGGCGCAATTTTTCGAGCGCCGGCGAGATGTGACCGAACGAGTAACGCCCGCTCGGCGCCGGCGGCGCGAGCTCGGCGAGCACCGTTCCTCGCGCGGGCGGCGGCGCCGATGAGGTCTCGCGCGCCGGCAGCCCCGACTGTTGCAGCAGCTGCTCGAGGTCTCCGCTCCCGAGAACCGCGCGGATGTGCTCCTGCCGCCGCGCCATGCGGGGACCGAAGAGCGCCTCCATCAGCCGCGCCACGTCCGCGTACGTGCCGACGTTCTCCTTTCCGACCGCGCGTTCGATGGCCGACGCGAAGTCCGCTGCGGTCTCGTACCGCGTCTCGAGGTCGCGAGAGAGAGCGCGCGCGATCACGTCGTCGAGCGTGCTCGGGATCTGCGCGCCGATCTGCTTCAACGTCGGAATCGGCGCCGTCATGACCTCTTGGAGCGTCTCGACCGCCGTCTCGCCTCGGAAGAGACGCCGCCCCGCAAAGCACTCCCAGAGCACCACCGCCATCGCGAAGACGTCGCTCTGCACCGTACAGATGCGTCGCTTGTCGATCCGCTCCGGCGCCAAGTACGCGAGCTTGCCTTTGACCTCGTGAGTTCGTGTAACTTGCACACGATCCTCGGCCTTCGCGATTCCGAAGTCGGTGAGGTGCGCGCGTCCGTCGCACCCGATGAGGACGTTGTGCGGGCTGACGTCGCGATGGATGATCCCGAGGTGCTTGCCGTTCTCGTCGCGGAGATCATGCGCCGCGTGGAGCCCCGCGAGCGCGTCGAGGAGGATGCGCGCGGCGACCTTGGTGTCCATCGCGCGACCCGCCTGCGTCAGCTCGCGACGCAGCTCCGCGAGCGACGTCCCTTCGACGTAGTCCATCACGATGAACGGGATTCCGCCTTCGAACCCCAGCTCGCGAACTTTGACGACGTTGGGGTGCTGGATCGCCGACGCGAGTCGCGCTTCGTCGATCAGCATCGTCAAGAACGTCTTGTCGCTCGCGAGGTGCCTGTGCGGACGCTTGAGCGCGACGAGCGGTGGCCCTTCGCGCTTGTCGGTCGCGCGCGCCAAGAACACCGTCGCCATGCCGCCCGATGCGAGCTCGAGCAGCACCTCGTACGCGCCGACGCGACCGAGCGTCTCGGGCGGCGGAGCGGCGGCCTCGGCCGGCGGCGGTGCGGGCGGTTGATCGGACGGAGACGACAAGGGGGACCCTCGGCGCCCGTGCAGAGCGGCGCGCCAGTTGAAATCCAAGCATTTTGTGTGCGAGGCGTCGAGCCGCCTCATTTTCGGCTACCGTACGCCTCATGCGCTCGAGGACGACAATCCCGCTCTTTTTCGCAGCATTGGCGCTCACCGCAGGCTTCGCGTGCGGCGGCCCGAAGGCCACGACCGACGGCCCGAAAGGGCCCGACAACGCCGGCGGCGGCTCGACCGACGCCGCGCCGGCCTCCGCCGACGACGCTGGCCCGACGACGACGACGACCGACGGGCTCGGCGACGCCGGAACGGGGCAAAAGTTGGTGCAGACCGACGCTTCGTCCACGGCTTCGAACGCTGGCGTATCCGACGGCGGTCGCGCGCAAGGCGACGGCGGCCAACCCGATCCGGGACGAAGCGGCAAGGACATCGACGCGATCGTGAAGGCGCGACGCGACGAAGCGCGGAAATGTTACGACGACGCGCTGAAGGCGCACCCGGGCATCGAGGGGGATCTCGTGATCCAGTGGACCGTGGATCGTGACGGCAAGGTCACCAAGATCGCGCTCAACGCCGCCCGCAGCACGATCACCGAGCCCACCGTCGTCGGCTGCATCATCGACATCATCAAGAAGATCCCGTTCGCGCCGAGCCCGCGCGGAATGGAGTCGACCTACAACTACCCGTACAACTTCCACCCGCGCGCAAGTCGGTGAGCGGAGATCCGTACGCGCCCGCCTCGGCGGCCAATCCGTACGCGCCGCCGGGGGCCGCGGAAGCTGGCGCACCGAGCGGACCGATTCGCGGACACCACCCGCTTCTGAAATGGTTCTTCCTCGTCGGATCGGTGATCACGCTCGGCATCTACGTCGCGTCGAACGTCGCGCAGATCTCGTTCTACATGGACAACCTCGATCGGTTCGGACGCTCGGGCGCGGTGCCGCCGAACCCGATCCTCGAGGACACGGCGACGCAGGTGCTGATGGGGTTGAACTTGCTGTCCGCGATCGCGACGTCGATCGTCGGGCTCGCGTGGCTCGGGCTCGCGTGGGCGGCGCTGCCGCCGCAATACCGCGTGACGAAGGGCGGGCGCGTGATGACGCCAGGCGCGGTCGTCGGGTTCATGTTCATCCCGTGCTTCTCCTATTATTGGATGTTCCCCGCGAACGTCGGGCTGTGCGACGCGCTCGACTACTTGCTCGGCTACTACGGCTCGACGCGGCGCGCGCCGCGGTCGCTCGCGGTAGCCTCGTGCGTTTGTTACATCGTGCCGTGCACGACCATGCTCGTCGCGCCGATCCTCTGGTTCATCTTCATGTGGAAGATCGACGACGTGATGAAGGAGCTGCTCCCGCGATTGAACGCGGAGCACGCGCCGGCCTGAATCACACGCGAACGGCGCTCACCCAGCCGTTCGCCGTCCACTGTTGGAACCACGCGCCGACCTTCGGTCCGAGATCGTTCGCGTCGGAGACGCCGTGCGCCGTCGCGACGGCTTCGCACGCCGCGCCGAGCTCCGCACCACCGCGGAGCGCTTCGAGCAGCGCAAAGGCCATCGGCTCGATCTCTGTACAATGCAAGGATTCGGCGCCGCGGTGCACGACGACGAACGTCGCGCGTGGAGCGGGCCGCTCGGGCGACTTCGCGTTGCGGATCGCCGTGCGGGTCTCGTGCAGCGGCCAAGCGAGCGCCAGTGGGCACAGCGACGGATCGAACGCGATCGTGGCGCGCGGCCATGCCTCTTCGGACGCGCCGGAGATGGTCGCGGGATCGAACGGCGCCCCCTTCGGCGCGTCGAACGCTTGCATGAACGCCCAATCGAAGCGCATCGACTCGCGCAGCAAAGCGTCGTCGACGAACGGCGCACGCGACGCGGCGAACTCCGGCAGCTTCGCGCCGAGACCGCGCAGATCGAACGACGACGGCGCAAACGCCGCGAAGTACGCCGCGACCAGCTCGAAGAACGTCGTCGCGCCGACGAAGTGCCGCGCGATGGCGAAGTCGTCCTCGAGGCTGTGAACGTGCCGCGCCCAGAACTGCTCGCGATAAACCTCGAGTTGTTCGACCGACGACATGCGCGCCCCTTCGCGGATCGCAGCGCCCGCGCGCGAGGTCATCTCCGGATCGTCGCGCAATGGCCGCTCGCGAAGCGCCGCGTCGGCGACGAGTCGCTGCAGCGCGCTCAGGTCGCTTTCGACCATGGCACCCCCTCTTCGCGTCGCACGACGCGCGCCTTCTCCGCCTCCGCCGAGAGCACGCTCCACTCCGGGATGTCTTCGTCCCACTCGATGAGCGTCGCGACGCCGCCGATACGACGGAGCGCGCGGCGATAAAGAG
>JAYVXB010000400.1:0-5248 GCA_043785585.1 Deltaproteobacteria bacterium
GGTTACGTCGCGATCGACCGCGAGATCGGCATCGACAGCGCGCAGTCAGGCGAGCTCGATCTCGCGCTGAAACCGTCGCGTGACGTGGAGGCACCCAACGACGAGCTCGGGCGCGCCACCACGGGATGGATCCTCGTCGGCGGCGGCGTAGCGATCGCGGCCATCGGGGTCGGCTCGGGGCTCCGCGCCAAGTCGCTCGCCGACGACTACAACACACCCGGGAGCGGCTCGTACCAGTCCGCATCGACGCGCTCGACCGGAGTCACGTTTCGAACGCTCGCCGACGTCTCGTTCCTCCTCGCGCTCGTGACCGGGGGAATCGGTGCGTATCTCGTCGCGACGCCGTCGCCGAGCCCCGCACCCACCGCGCGCGGCGCGCGCATCCTCGTCGGCCCGGGCTTCACCGGCGTCGTCGGGAGCTTCTAAGGAGGTCACGACGAATGGCGGCGTGCTACCTGCACGCCGACGGAGCTATCCTGGCTGCATGCCGTCCGAAGCGGGCTCGCAAGAGCGCGCCAACCTTTCCTTGCACGCGGCTCAGTTGCTCCGCGATCGCGCGGTTCGCGTTCCCGAGCGTGCGGGTCGACGAGGACGCCCGCGCGATCGCTTTCTCGGCGAGCAGCGCGCGCGGCTCGCGGTGTGGTCGCTCCCCGTGTTGGCGACGGTCGCGGCGCTCACCGGCGCGCTCGCCGGGATTTCGATCGTCACCGACAGCCTCGCGAGCGCGCGTGACGCGACGATCGTCCAGGCTCTCGTCGCGATGCTGGTCGGCGCATCGGCGTGCGCCGTTCCGTTCATTCGTCGTCGCCGCACCGTCCTCGCCGTCGTCGTCGTGGCCGCGTGCGCGGTATCGATCCTCGGCTGGGGTCTGGTCGCGCACTTCGCCGGTGGCGCGACGAGTCGCTATCTCCTCGTCTCTCCGCTGTGCCTGGTCGTCGCGCTCTGCGTCGTCCCGCTCCCATGGCGACTCTGCATCGGCGTCGGCGCCGTCGGCTACGCGGGTCTCCTCGTCGCGAGCCCGAGCGCGCCCGCGATGGTTCACTTCCTCGTCCTCTCGCTCGCCGTCGGCGGCGTCTGGGTCGCGTGGGGGCGCCATCGGATGATCCTGCGATCGTTCATGCGCATCGAGCGCCTCAACGCCGCGCTCGATCGCCTGCGCCGCATGCAAGAGCAACTCGTCGTCGTGGAGAAGCTCGAAGCGCTCCGCGTCCTCGTCGGTGGGATGGCGCACGAGCTCAACAACTCGCTCGCGATCAGCATGGCGTCGAACCAACAAGCTCACAAGACGCTCTCCGAGAATCCGACCGCCGCGGACGCCGCGATCAAACGCAGCGACGGCGGGCTCGCGCGGATTCGCGCGACGGTCGATCGCTTGCGCCGCTTCGCGATGGCAGCGGACGGCGTGCTCGAGCCGGCAGACGTCGCTGCGATGCTCGACTTCGCGCTCGAGAGCGCCATCGGTCGCGCGCGCTCCGGCGTCATCATCGAGCGCGACTACGATCCGCAGATCGGCACGCTCAAGTGCCACGTCTCCGCGCTCGCCGAAGCGCTCTTTCAAGTCGCGCGAAACGCCGTCGAGGCGATGCCCGGCGGCGGAACGATCTGCGCAGCGGTGCGAAGCGAAGGGGACAAAGTCGTCCTCTCCCTCTCCGACGACGGAAAGGGAATCCCCGCGGAGCAGCTGAAGCGCGTCTTCGATCCGTACTGGCAGGCCACCGGCAAGGCGAACAAGAGCGGGATGGGCCTCAGCGCCGTCTACGGCCTCGTCACCGCGCTCGGGGGCAGCATCAAGCTGCAGAGCGAAGAAGGGAAGGGGACGAAAGTCTCCATCACCATGCCCGCGCGGCGTTTATGAGCGACGTGAGTCGCGCGACCGTCAGCCGAGGACGTGGACGCGAATGCTGTTGGTGCTGCCGCTGACGCCGATAGGCGCGCCGAAGCAGATGACGACGCGCTCGCCGGGCGAGGCGAGGCCGTTCGCCATCAAGTCGCCGGTGCACCAGTCGACGAGCTGATCGGTGTCGTGGATCGCGGGCATCACGCGCGGGATGACGCCCCAGTAGAGCGCCATGCGGCGGCGTGTCTTCTCGTTGGGCGAGAACGCGATGATCGGGACGTGCGGACGGGCAAGACTGACTGTCATGGCGCTCGAGCCCGACTCGGTGAACGCGACGATGTAGCGCGCGCCGATCTCGCGCGCGGTGTTGCACGCGCCGCGTGCGATCGCCTCGGCGACGTTGGTCGCGCGCGAAGCGTACGGCGCGCCCGACTCGAAGAACGGGCTCGTCTCCGCCTCCATCGCGATGCGGCTCATCATCGACGCGGCGAGGTTTGGATAGTCGCCGGTCGCCGTCTCGCCCGAGAGCATCAGCGCGTCGGTGCCGGAGAACACCGCGTTCGCGACGTCGCTCGCCTCGGCGCGCGTCGGCCGCGACGCTTTCGTCATCGACTGGAGCATCTCGGTCGCGACGATCACGGGGCGGCGCACGCGGCGCGCGACGCCGAGGATCTGCCGTTGGATGACCGGGACGCGCTCGGGCGGAAACTCGACGCCGAGATCGCCGCGCGCGACCATCACGCCGTCGGACGCGGCGACGACGCTCTCGAGATTCTCGACGGCATCCGGCGTCTCGATCTTCGCGATGATCGGCGTCGGCTGTCCCCACGCGCTGCAGATGTCGCGCACGAGCTTCAAGTCATCGGCGCGACGCACGAACGACAGCGCGATGAAGTCGACGCCGAGCGACAGACCGAAGAGGAGATCCTGTTTGTCTTTCTCCGTCAGCGCGGCGACGCGCATCGTCTTGCTCGGGAGGTGCACACCGATGTGATCGCGGATCTGACCGCCCTGATCGACGTGGCACTTCACGCGATCGCCGACGACCGATTTCACCGTGACGACGAGGCGTCCGTCGTCGAAGAGAATGTGATCGCCCACGCGCACGTCGGCGGCGAGGCCTTCGTACTGGATCGGCAGGACGCGCTCGTCGGTCCCCGTGTCGCCCTCGACCAGATCGACATCGCAGTCGCCGGGGAGCTCGAATCGCCTGCCGTAGCTTCCGGTCCGAATCTTCGGGCCGCAGAGATCCTGAAGTGCGGCGACCGCCTTCTTCTTCGTTTCGCTCGCCTCGCGCAGTCGCGCGAAGCTGCGCGCGTGATCCGCGTGCGTGCCGTGCGAGAAGTTGAGTCGGGCGACGTCCATGCCGGCGTCGATGAGCCCCTCGAGCCCCTGGCGAGAGTCGCACGCCGGTCCGAGTGTGCAGACGAGCTTTGCGCGTCGTATGGCTGCCGTCATCGCTGGGAGTTATGCCACCTCGGAGAGGAGTTGTGTGCAAAGGTTTCGTTCGTCGCGCCGTCACGCGGTTGCCACCTTGCGTCGCGTCATCGCGTGTTTTACCTAGAGCCACCCAATGCCGACGACGCGCGACAACTCGGGGAGGCTGACGCTCGGTGGCGTCGCGCTCGTCGATCTCGCGCGCGACCCAGCGATCGGCACGCCGACGTACGTCTACGATCTCGACGCGATTGCCGCAGAAGCGCGAGAGCTCCGCGCCGCGTTCGCAGGCGCGCCGCACCTCGTCGCGTACGCCGTCAAAGCGAACACCGCAGGGCCGATCGTGCGCGCGCTCGCCGCAGAGGGCTGCGGCGCGGACGTCGTCAGCGGCGCCGAGCTCCTCGTCGCGCTCGCGTGCGGCATCGTACCGGACCGAATCGTGTACAGCGGCGTCGCGAAGACGAACGACGAGATCGATCGCGCCGTCGGCGTGGGCGACCGCGGCATCGGTGCGATTCAGATCGAGAGCGTCGAGGAGATCGCACGGGTCGAGGCAAGAGCGCGCGTCGCGGGCCGAACGGCTCGGGTTTCGATGCGGATCAACCCGCAGGTCGCGCTCGACACGATGGACACGCACGCGCACATCGCGACGGGTCACGACGAGGCGAAGTTCGGCGTGCCGCGCGCGGACGTCGGCGCGGCGGTTGCGCTCTTGCGGGGTTCGGCGCACCTCGAGCTCGTCGGTTTCGGCGCGCACGTGGGCTCGCAGATCACGACGACGGACGCCTACGCCGAGAGCGCACGCGCGGTCTTCGCGATCGCGCGCGACCTTCGCGCATCGGGCGTGTCGCTCGCGTTCGTCGACGCGGGCGGCGGCTTCGGCATCGACTACGGCGACGGCTGCCCGGCGCGCCCCGGCGATTTCGTCCGCGTCGCGCGCGCCGAGCAGCGTGCGGCGGGCATCGACGATCTCGCACTCTACGTCGAGCCCGGGCGCTCGCTCGTCGCCGCGCACGGCGTTCTCCTCGCGAGCGTAGTTCAGCCGAAGGTCGCGGCGGATCGTCGTTGGCTGATGATCGATGCGGGGATGAACGATCTGATTCGCCCGGCGCTTTATCAAGCACGTCATCGCATCGTCCCGCTCGAGCTCGATGCACGCACGCCGAGCGCGACGGAGTGGCGCGTCGTCGGACCGGTCTGCGAGAGCTCGGACGACTTCGGCGTGCACGCGCTCGCGTCGACGCCGCCTCGCGACGTCGCGATCCTCGACGCAGGCGCCTATGGCTACACGATGGCGAGCCAGTACAACGGCCGCGCGCTCCCGGTCGAAGTCTTCCTCCGTGGCGCTGCGATCGCATCGCGCACCGTTCGCGCGTCCGCCGAGGCCTGGGCGCGATCGCGCTCCTTCAGCTGACTGGGTTGACTGGGGATCCTTCGCCGCAGCGCGGCTCAGGATGATCGCGCGGTGGAGTCTAGCGGCGTGCGATCACTTGTCGGCTTTCTCGGTCCCTTTGCTCGGCGTCGCACGTGGCGGCGGCATCGTCCGCGCGCGCACCACGACTCCATCGGAGACGATCTCGATCCCGATCGTTCGGCAACGCCGCGCGAGCCGCTCGACGTCGACGCCCGGCACGACCAGAAGCCCAGCCGGTGGCGACGGATCGACGAAGAGCTCCGCCGTCGGTCGCCGCGTCCTCAACATCTCGCGGAGGTTCGCGTCCTCGATCCAGAGAAAGCCCGCGGCGCCAACGTGCGTCGCGCGACCGAGCACGATGCTCGCTTGCGCCAGCGTGCGCGAGAGCGTTTCGGGCAGAGGCGCGATCGCTTCGATGCGGGCGCGAAGCACGTCCGCTTCGAGACCGGCCGAGAGCGCGCGCGCGAGCGTCTGCGGCGCGACGATCAAGTCGAGCGTTTCGGCCGCGCGACCGACCTCGACGAAAGGCGCGATGACGAGGATCTCGCTGACCTTCGCCT
>JAYVXB010000401.1:0-5227 GCA_043785585.1 Deltaproteobacteria bacterium
GTCGCGCGATCCGATTTCGCTCGCGTGTCCGCACTGCAGAGAGCCGGTGAGCGGCGCAGCGAGCGAAGTGCTCGTCGATCAATGGCCCGAGCCGTGGACGAAGGTCGAAGGCGGCGGCCTCGAGCTCGAGTACCGGCTCGCGCTCCTCGACGACTCGACGGGCCTGTCGGCAGGATGCGCCGTCTGCGGCGTGCCGACGCCGGCCACCGATCCCGCGTCGCGCTGCCGTCGATGCAACGCCGCGACGTGGGTCGCGCGCCCCGGAGGCAAGCGCGTTCAGCTCGGCGTTCGCGTGAACGGCACGCGCGGCGCGCGCCCCTTCAACGCGATCGTCCCTATCGTCCAAGCCGAGCACATGCTCAGCTCCGACGCGGCGCTCGGCACGTCGGACCGATCCGGAAAGACGATCATCGGCCTCACCGGGGTCGGCTGCGCGATCGCCGCGTCTCTGTTCGTCGTGATGGTGCTCGGCATCGTCATCGCGATCCTCCTCGCGCGCTGAAGGCCAAGGTCCAGAGCCGCTCGGGTGTCCGAGACGCAAGAACACGCCGCGCCTCGCGAGAGTTGCGCGGCTCGTCGTTCGTCACGCCACCTCGGCACAGGAGAGATCCGTCATGCGCTCGCCGTCGTCCCGTATCCGCAAGCTCGTCGCGTTCGTCGTCGTCGCCACCACGCTGACGCTGTCCGCCTCGGCGTTCGCGGAAAAACCCGGGTACACCGAGTCGAAGGACGAATCCGGCCAGGTGGTGAACTTCCCTGACGATCCACTCGGCGCGTCGGGCCTCGATGCGAACATCCCGCTCATCGGCACGGGCAAGCGCCCGCAACGAATGCAACTGCTCCGCCCCCGCGTGAACTTCGTCACCGAGCTGCGGCGTTCCGTCGAGAACCTGTAACGCCGGCCGAGAGACTCCGACGCGCGCTTGACGGACCGCCCGAGGCCAAGTACCTCTCGCGCTCCTCACGCGCAGGTGGCGGAATTGGCAGACGCGCTAGATTCAGGTTCTAGTGGGGTAACTCTCGTAGGGGTTCAATTCCCCTCCTGCGCACCATCGACATTCTGTCGTCCGTTGAGGTCATGGACAACCGCAGCGCTCCGGCGATAATGCGGCAATGAGACTTCTCCGCGCCGTCACGCTCGCCGCCTCTCTCGCGTCGGTCACGACTCTCAGCCTCGTCCCGCTCGCGTATGCGCAGGCGCAGCCGACGTCCGACGAGATCGCGACGGCACGCGCGCTCGGCCAAGAGGGTCAGGCCGCGCTCGACAAGAAGGATTTCAAGACGGCCGAGGATCGCTACGGCCGCGCGTGGAAGCTCTACCCGCAGGCGATCTCGCTCGGCGTTGGCTACGGCCGCGCGCTCGCGGCGAACGGCAAGCTCGTCGCCGCGCAGGAGGCCTTCAACAAGGTCATGCGCAGCAACGCGCAAGGGAACAAAGTCTTCGAGCAGGCGATCGAGGACGCAAAGAAGGAGCTCGACGCGCTCATGCCGCGGATCGCAGGCGTCACGATCACGGTGACCGCGGCGGGCGGCGGCGATCTTCCCAACCTGAAGGTGACGCTCGACGACGCACCGGTGAACACCGCGGCGCTCGGCGTGAAGAAGCCGGTGGATCCCGGCGCGCACGTCGTGAAGGCGACGGCCGACGGATTCAAGGCGGGCGAAGCAAAGTTCGCGGTCTCCGAAGGCGGCAACGCGACGACGGCGCTCACGCTCGAGAAAGACGGCAGCGGCGCCACCGTGCCCCCGACCACGCCGGTGACGCCGCCGACCACTCCTCCCGGCACGACGACGCCACCTGGCACGACGACTCCTCCCGGCGGCGACACCGGTCCGATCACGACACCGCCGAGCAACAACAAGACGCTCATGTACGTCTCGTTCGGAGTCGGCGGCGCCGGCCTCGTCGTCGGCGGCATCACCGGCTTCCTCGCGATGAGCAAGAAATCCGATCTCGACAAGACGTGCACGAACGGCACGTGCCCCGCGTCCGCGCAGTCGGACGTCGACGGCTACCACTCGATGGGGCTCATCTCGACGATCGGCTTCGCGGTCGGTCTCGTCGGCGCGGGCGCCGGTCTCTATTTCCTCCTCACGCAACCGAAGGCCGAGCCTGCGAAGGTCGGCGTCTCGCCGTACATCGGTCCGGGAAGCTTCGGCGCGGTCGGCCGCTTCTAGGTTCCAAAACCTGACGACAGGTCTCGACGCGCGGAGCAGGGCTGGCTAAAGAACGTCGCGCCATGCACGACGTCCTCATCTTCCGTCGGGTGCGCGCTGTCGACCCTCGCGGTGGGCTCGATGCGGAGGTGGACGTCGTCGTCGAACGCGGGCACGTGACGCGCGTCGGGCGCGACGCGGGCGCGGGGCTCGCGGCATCCGAGCACGTGCGCGTCGTCGAACGCTTCGGTCTGCTGCTCTTGCCGGGGCTCGTCGACATGCACGCGCACGTTCGCGAGCCGGGACAAGAATACAAAGAGGACGTCGCGAGCGGGCTCGCCGCCGCGGCCGCAGGCGGATTCACCGACGTCTGCGCGATGCCGAACACGCGCCCCGTCAACGACACGCGCGCCATCACCGAGATGCTCGTCGCGAAGGCGCGCGCGCTCGGGGGATCGCGGCTGCACCCGATCGGTGCGATCACGATCGGCCAAAAGGGCGAGTCGCTCACGGAGATGGCGGATCTGCGCGACGCGGGCGCGGTCGCGGTGTCCGACGACGGACGCTGCGTGACGTCGAGCGCGGTCATGCGTCGCGCGCTCGAATACGCGAGCACCTTCGACATGCCGGTCATCCAACACGCGGAGGACCACGCGCTCACCGACGGCGCGCAGATGCACGAAGGCGCGATGTCGACGAAGCTCGGACTCCGCGGATGGCCGCGCGTCGCGGAGGACGTCATCGTCGCGCGCGACGTGCTCCTTGCAGAATACACGCATGCCCGCTACCACGTCGCACACGTCTCCACGATGGGCTCCGTGCGCATCGTGCGCGAGGCAAAATCGCGCGGGATCGCCGTCACCGCCGAGGTCACGCCGCACCACCTCATGCTCACCGACGCCGCGCTCCTCGGCTACGACACCGCGTGCAAGGTCAACCCGCCGCTCCGCGAGCAGGCGGATGTCGACGCGCTCCGCGCCGCGCTCGCCGACGGGACGATCGACTGCATCGCGACGGATCACGCGCCGCACAGCCCGCTCGAAAAGGACTGCGAGCTCGCCGAGGCGTCGCCCGGGATGGTCGGTCTCGAGCTGTGCGTGCCGCTGCTCCTGCGCTTGGTCCACGATCAGGTCCTCACGATGGCGCGCTTCGTCGACGCGCTCACCGCCGCGCCGGCGAAGATCGTCGGCCTCCCCGTCCCGCGCATTCGCGACGGCGCGCGCGCGGATCTCGTGCTCATCGATCCTTCGGCAAAGTACGCCATCGACCCTTCCCGCTTTCGCGGCAAGAGCAAGAACACTCCGTTCGGCGGACACGAGGCGCGCGGTCGCGTCCTCATGACGGTCGTCGGCGGCAACGTCGTCTTCGAGCACGAGGAGCAGGCGTGAGCGACAAGGCGAAAGAACAGCGCGCGTACCTCGTCCTCGCCGACGGGACGATCTTCGAAGGGCGCCCGTACGGCGCGCTCGGCGTCACGACGGGCGAGGCGGTCTTCACGACGACGATGACCGGCTACCAAGAGGTGCTCACCGATCCGTCGTACTACGGCCAAATCGTGACGATGACCGCGCCGCAGATCGGCAACGTCGGCGTGAACGCCGGCGACACCGAGTCGGTCGGCGAAGCGCCGCGCGTAGCGGGGTTCGTCGTGCGCGACGCGAGCCCGGTCGCGTCGAATTGGCGCGCCGAAGAGTCGCTCGACGCGTACCTCACGCGCCACGCGATCGTCGGTATCGCGGAGATCGACACGCGCAAGCTCACGCGCCACCTTCGCGATCACGGATCGCAGAACGCGGCGATCGGCACCGAGGCCCCCGACGCGCTCCTCCGCCGCGCTCGCGCAGCGCCCGACATGAGCGGGCTCGATCTCGTGAAGCACGTGACGCCGAAAGAGCCGTACCCGTGGACGGAAGGTCGCGGCGCGTGGAAGACCGAGGCGGCGAAGCCGGCGCGGCATCACGTGGTGGCGATCGACTACGGCATCAAGCGGAACATCCTTCGCTGCCTCGTCGACTCGGGGTGCAAGGTCACCGTCGTCCCCGCGACGACGTCGGCGGAAGCCATCCTCGCCCTCCGGCCCGACGGCGTCTTCTTGTCGAACGGACCGGGCGATCCGGCGGCACTCGGCTACGCGGTCGAGACGATCCGCGGACTCCTCGGCAAGAGGCCCATCTTCGGAATTTGCCTCGGCCATCAGCTCCTCGCGCAGGCGCTCGGAGGCAAGACGTACAAGCTGAAGTTCGGTCATCGCGGCGCGAACCAACCGGTGAAGGATCTCGCGACCGGGCGGATCGAGATCACGACGCAGAACCACGGCTTCTGCGTCGATCTCGCGTCGCTCCCCGCTGACGTGCGCTCGACGCACGTTCACCTCAACGACGGTACGAGCGAAGGCCTCGCCGCGCCGTCGCTCCGCGCGTTCAGCGTGCAGTACCACCCCGAAGCGGCCGCCGGCCCGCACGACGCGCTCTACCTCTTCGAGCGCTTCACGACGGCGATGAGCGAATCCAACGACAAGGTCTAAGGCCGCGGTTCCACGCGCGGATCGGCCGAACGACGACCGTGGGCCTGCCGTGTCACCAAATGTGGCCTGGCGTAACCCCGATTCACCATTAAACTGCTGCGTCCTTCGATGAAGCAGCTCGCCCTCCTCGCGCTCTCCGGCGTCATCGCCGCAGCGGCGGCTTGCTCGGGCGGCGCCGCGAAGAAGAGCGCGCAGGATGGCGAGTTCCCGACGGGAGACAACACGGGCGACCCGCCGCTGCCGCCGCCGCGCGATCCGGACATCGTCAACGACGACGCGGGCGCGTTCGTCGGTGGGCGAGGCAAAGACGGCGGAGCGACGACGACGCCGGACGGTGGGCGCGGCGGAGCCGACGCGGCTGCGGCTCCCGATTCGTACGACGTGCCCGACGCGTCGACGCCGGACTCGGCGATGGTCCCGGACAGCGGCACGGTGACGCCCGACAGCGGCACGGTGACGCCCGACAGCGGCAGGGTGACGCCCGACAGCGGCACCGTCGGCCCCGCCAACGCTTGCCCCAACGGCGGCGCGCTGAGCGCGGGCGAT
>JAYVXB010000402.1:0-5224 GCA_043785585.1 Deltaproteobacteria bacterium
CGGGTTCCGAACGTTCTCGTGGGATCTCGCGAAGGCGCAGGCGCGGATGGAAGCCGCGCTCGCGGCCGCGGGGCATCGCGACGCCACCGACGCGCTGACCGTCATCGGCTACTCGCAGGGCGCCGCGATCCTCGAGCAGCTCGTCGCGAAGTCGCCGAGCCGCTACGCGCGCGTCGTCATCATCGCCGCGCCCACGGATCCGATCGCGAGCCGCTACGCGAAGGCGCGCGGCGTCGTGACGATGGCGTGCTCACGCGACGTCGTGTGGCGCATGAAGCTCGCGTCGAAGTCGATCGCCGCGCTCGGTGTCCCGTCGACGTACATCGAGATGCCGGGATGCATGCACGGAGAGCTCGCCGAGGGCGACGCGCGGTTCGACGAGGCGTTCGCGTGGCTCGGGGCGCGGTAGATGTGGGCGGGCGTGAAGGGGTCGCGCTGAGCGGCGACGCGCGCGTCCGGCCGCGCGGCCTGGTACGCTCGACGGGTGACGCGCGCGTCTCTCCTCCGATCGGCGCTCGTCCTCGCGTGCCTCGCGCTCGGTGCGGGTGCAGGCGCGGGCGGGTGCAGCACCAAGTCCTCGTCGTCGGGATCGTCGTCGTACATCTCGACCGAGGACTTGATGAACCCGAAGAACTGCGCGACGTGCCACGCCGATCATTTCAAGCAGTGGTCCGGCAGCATGCACGCCTACGCGTCCGACGATCCGGTGTTCGTCGCGATGAACGCGCGTGCGCAGCGCGAGTCGAAGGGCGCTGTCGGCAGCTTCTGCGTCGGTTGCCACGCGCCGCTCGCGGTTCGCACCGGCGCGACGACCGACGGGCTGAACCTCGCGACGTTGCCCGCGTCGCTCAAGGGCGTGACCTGTTTTTTCTGCCACACGGCGGACAAGATCGACGGCCTTCACAACGACATGGTGCACCTCGCGGGCGACGACACGATGCGCGCGGCGATCGCGGATCCCGCGCCGAACGCGGTGCACCGCATGGGGTTCTCGACGCTCCACGACGGCGAGCGCCTCGACTCGTCGCAGCTCTGCGGAAGCTGCCACGACGTGCAGAATCAAAACGGCGTCGACGTCGAACGCACGTACGCCGAGTGGAAAGGATCGCTCTTCGCGCACGACGCGCCGGGCGTGAAGCTTTCGTGCTCGTCCTGCCACATGGCAGGCGCGGACGGCACCGCCGCGACGATCGCGGGAGCGCCGAAGCGGCGCGTGCACGATCACACGATGGCCGGCGTCGATCTCGCGCTGACGGCGTTTCCGGAGGCCGACACGCAACGCAAGCTCGTTCAGGCGAGCCTCGATCAAGCGCTCGTCGCGAAGCTCTGCGTGAAGGCGGGCGGCGCGGTCGACGCATCGCTCGAAGCGGCGTTCGTCGGACACGCGTGGCCGAGCGGCGCGAGCCACGATCGCAGCGCGTGGGTCGAGCTCATCGCGTACGCCGCCGGGCAGATCGTCTTCCAGTCGGGCGCCGTCCCTGCCGACAAGGCAGTGCGATCGATCACGGATCCCGCGCTGTGGCTCTTGCGCGGACAGCTCTTCGACGCGCAGAAGGCGCCCGTCGCGTTCCTCTGGCAAGCGGCGAGCAGCGAGCCCGCGCAGCTCCCCGTCGCGACGACCGGCGATCCGATGGACCCGATGTTCCGGCGCGCCGTCACGCACGGCTACACCGTCCCCGCGAACGCGGATCGCATCACGATGCGCGTGCAGATGCGGCCGATGGACTTCGACACGATCGATCTACTCGTGCAGTCGGGCGATCTCGACGGCGCGCTGCGCACCAAGCTCGCAACCTTCACGCTCGCGAGCACGGCGCTCGAGTGGAAGACCGCGAACGGGCTCGGCTGCGTCCCTTAGCGGTCGACGCAGAACGTGAAGACGACCTGATCGCCCACGCCCGCGTCGCCCGCGCGCACGTCGAACGTGAACGTCCAGACGCCGGCCATCGCGAGCTCGATCTTCGACACGGTGTACTGCCCGACGAGCGGATCCGCGGCGACCACGGGGACCTGCGCGGCCGTGTGACCGTGGTCCGGCATGTACGGCTTCAGCGCGATCGTCGCGCCGCCCACCGCCGTGCCCGCGGCGTCTGCGAGCGCGATGTTCCAGCGGTTGTCGCCCTGGCCCACCGGGCTGGGCGTCGCGTTCAAGAGCTTGATCTTGAAGTGACCGCCCGTGCTCACTTGCTCCATTCCCTGTTGGTACGTCTGCGCGCGCGGCTCGTTCGCGCAGAGCGCGGGCGCGGGCGCTCCACCCGCGTCGATCGGATTGGGCGCGACGCTCCCTCCGCTCGACGAGCTGCACGCGGCGACGAGCACGAGCAACGAGGAGAGAGCGCGACGCATCGTGCGATCAGCGTCGGCGACGACGACGCATCATGCTCGCGACGCCGAGGAGACCCACGATCGCGACCGGCGCGACCGAGCTGTCGCTGACGACGGAGAGCGCGCATCCGCCCGTGTCGCCGGCCGGCGCGCCATAGTGAACGCCTCCGCCGTCGCCCGTCGTGCCGCCGCCGTCGTCGCCTCCGCCGGACGCATCGCCACCGCTCGACGCGTCGACGCCGCTCGAAGCGTCGCCGCCGGTCGATGCGTCGCGCGCGCCGCCATCGGGCACCGGAGCGCCGATCGAGATGTCCGCGCAGTGGTGATAGAAGCAGGGCGCGCCGTGGTTCGACATGAACTCGAGGACCTGCAGCGTGCATTTGGTGCACGTGACGTTCGTCGGCAAGGTCACTTGGATCGTCTGCGGGCCGCCGAACGGCGCGGTGTGCGTGAAGACGCCGTCGGCCAACACGGGGAACACGGGCGGGCTCTCGACCGGGACGGTGCCGCAAGCGGAGCCGCCGCCGGGCGTGACCAGGGGCTCGCCAGGGAGCTGACTGCGATTGGTCGTCGCGAGCGCGATGCGGTAGTGGCCGGGATGAAAGACCGTCTCGTTGATCGTGATCGTGACTTTGTCGCCCGGCTGGTACGCCGTGATCGTCCCGCTCGCGGTGCCGCCGCCTTCGTCGCCGCACGGGAACATCTTCTGCGGACTTCCGTCGGCGGTCTGCGACATCCACGACGCCGGCGCTTGCAGGACGAAGTGCGCGTCGGCGACCGAAGGCACGAGGACCAGCGCAGCGCCGGCGATGAGCGCCCCGGCGAGAGCACGTGAGCGAGCGTGTCGAAGCGGCGGAACTCGAGACATCGCAACCTCCATCGGATCGAGGATCGTCTGCCCCCCTACTCGAGGGATCCTACGCGGCGCAGAAGGCCGAGGCCACATCGCGCGGCTGGATCGACGATGCTCCACCCGCAGCTCGTCACGCGCGCGCGCGCTACCTGCAGCTCGCCGGATCGGAGATCTTGCAGACGTTGTTCACGCACGTCGCTCCGGCGACGCACGCCGGACCCATCGTCGGATTGCACGCCGCGCCTGCCGCGGCCGCCGCTTGGCAGCTCCCGGTCATCCCCATTCCGAGCGCCGCGCACGTTCCGTTGGACGCGCAGACGGTGACCTTGCCCGTCGCCATGTCGTAGCCGCACGCGCCGGTGCCGATCGCGACCGCGAGCTTCTCGCAGACCTTCGTCTTCGGATTGCAGTAGTCGCCCGTCTTGATGTCGCACGTGCCGAGGCCGATGCCGCTCGTGCACGCTTGTCCGTCGGCCGCGGGCGCCGCGCACGTGCCCGCCATCATCCCCATCGGGATCGAACACACGAGCGACGATGCGCACGGCCGCTTCCCGTCGCACGCCGCGCCGGATCCGCCGAGCGCGACGCAGACGCTGCTCGCACACTTCAAATGGAACTCGCAGTTGTCGTCGCCCGTGCACGCCTCGCCCGCCTTCGCGCGCACCGGCGAGCATGTGCCGCAGATCGCGTTCGCGCCGCGGTTGCAATACGTGCTCGCGCACTGGCTGTCGTCACCGCACGCGACGCCGTTGGCGATCGTTCCCGCGGTCGGGCGGCAGTCGGGAGGCGGGTTGCGATCGAAGACGTCGTCGCACGTCGCGCTCGTGATGGCCTTGCTGCACGTATCGGTGCGGGTGGGCGTGATGCTCGTGCTCGGCGCGGCGAGCGCGTTGAGGCAGAGTGTTTTGAAGCTGGCCGTGCACGACGCGACGTCGCCCCAGTTCACCTGAACGAGCACGGTGCTGCACGTGCTCGCTCGGTTGCAGATGGCGGATGCATAGTCGGAGCACGCTTGGTCGGCAGTCACCGGTGCCGACGTGCTCGAGCTACTGCACGCCGCGATGAGGGCCATGCCGACCGATGCGAGACCAAACGCCAACGTTTTCATGAACCCCTCCTCGTGCGCCAAAGGAGAGGATACGCGTTTTCTTCAGACCCGGGCGATTCGGGACGCGGCCGTCGTCGGCGCGAGAACGATCCCCGGCACGTCGAACGATGCGCTCAGCGAAGCCCAGCGCCCAAGAAGCGTTTCAAGTACCCGTGCGCGCCGGCGTATCCGTTGCCCATCGAGTTGCACGTCGGTGACGCCGAGCCCTGCGCGCAGTCGACGTCGCGATCGTACGACCAGTAGTGAACGCCCGCGAGCCCGTGCGCGATCGCGAAGCTCGCGACCTTGTCGGCGTCACCGAGCGTGAAGTGCTCGCTGCTCACGTCGTTGCCGCCGAGCATCGGGGTGATCTCGATGTTCGCGAACGGGACGCCCCACTTGTCGTGGAGGTTGTACGCCGCCTGGTTCGACGACTCGCCCATGTCGCAGTTGCCGCCGCTCACGACGCACACGCCGGAGCTCGCCGAGCCGAAGTCCATCGTCATGAGGTTCACGGTGACGTAGCTCGGCCACGACGACGGCGATCCGTTGAAGCCGAGGACGCTCTTCACGGCGTTCATCGTCCACGTGCCGTAGACGTTGAGGCTGTCCTGCACGCCGGCGCCGAGCGACTGCGCGGTGCTCGCGCCGTTGTTGTTCGCGAGCGTGGCGAGCGTGAGGCTGAACCTCATCCCAGGGTGGCTCGCGTGCGCGGTCTTGATGCGCTGAACGAGCTCGTTGATGACGGCTTGCGACTGTCCGGCTTCGATGTCGAAGTCGACGCCGATGAGCCCCGACGACGCCCATCGACTGAGGAAGGTCGCGAACCCTGCGTCCGATCCGCACGTGAACGATCCGGCCGCGCCGCCCGTCGAGAGGATGTACTTCACGCCGGCCTGGTTCAGCAGCGAGACGTTCGCCGACGCCATCGCCGCGCCTTGAACGCCGCCCCAGTTCTC
>JAYVXB010000403.1:0-5215 GCA_043785585.1 Deltaproteobacteria bacterium
GAGTGCATCAAGCGCGACGTGAAGGGGCTCTACAAGAAGGCGATCGCGGGCGAAATAGCGCAGTTTACCGGCATCAGCGATCCGTACGAGGAACCGCTGACGCCCGAGCTCGCGATCGACACGAGCACGGTCTCCGTCGACGACGGTGTTGCGCGAATTCTCGCGACGCTCCGCGATCACGGATACCTCGAGGCCGCGGCGCAAGCCGCGTCTCACGAACAACCGGGCAATCCCTGAAGTCGAAAACGAAAACGCAGCGCGCGAGGCGCACCCATGGCTCAGCAGATCTTTCTCCCTCGGTTCTCCGATCCGCGTGACGTCGACGAGTTCGTCGTCAAGCTCGAGGCGTACGAGCGCGGCGAGCTCACGGCGGATCAGTTTCGCGCGTTTCGCCTCTTGCGTGGCGTGTACGGCCAGCGGCAAGAGGGGACGCAGATGCTTCGGGTGAAGATCCCGATGGGGCGCCTCGCGTCTGGCGAGCTCCTCGCGCTCGCCGAGCTCGCCGACAAGCACTCGCGCGGCTTCGGCCACGTGACGACGCGACAGAATTTGCAGTTTCACTTCATGCCGCTCGCGGAGGCAGAGGCGGCGATGCGCCTCCTCGACGACGCGGGGATGACGACGCGCGAGGCGTGCGGAAACTCTGTCCGAAACGTCACGGCGTGCGACGTCGCCGAGGTGTGCGACGGCGCGGCGTTCGACGTGACGCCGTACGCGGAGGCGCTCGTGCGTCACTTCTTGCGGCATCCGCTCGCGGCGAGCTTGCCGCGGAAGTTCAAGGTCGCGTTCAGCGGATGCGACGATGATTGCGCGTTCGGCGCCATCCACGATCTCGCGTTCGTCGCGCAGGTCAAAGACGGCGCGCGGGGCTTTCGCGTGCTCGCGGCCGGCGGGTTGTCGACGTCGCCGCAAGACGCGATCGTGCTCCACGATTTCGTTCCGGCGGCAGAGGTGGGGCGCATCGGCGAGGCGGTCGTGCGTTTGTTTCATGCGCTCGGCAACCGAGAAAACAAGCACCGCGCGCGCCTCAAGTACGTCTTGAAGAAGCTCGGCGAAGCGACGTTCCGCGCGAAATACGCGGAGCAACGCGCCGCAGTCGACGCCGAAGCGATGGCCGAGCTCAAGCTCCCGCCGCAGCCGCAGACGACGCCGGCGCCGCCGGTGATCGACGAGAACGCGACGGTGAAGACGCCGGGCTACCTCGAGTGGAAGTCGTCGTCGGTCGTCGATCAGCGTCAGGACGGATACGCGGCGGTCTACGTGCGCCTCTTCCTCGGCGACATCACGTCGGCGCAGCTCCGCGCGCTCGCAGCGATCGCTCCGCGCTTCGGCGACGGCACCGTGCGTCTCTCGATCGATCAGAACGTCGTCATTCCGTTCGTCGATCGGAAGTCGTTGCCTGCGCTCTTCGTCCAGCTACGCGAGTACGGCCTCGCGCGCCTCGACATTCACACCGCGCGCGACGTCACGTCGTGCCCCGGCGCCGACACGTGCAACCTCGCCGTCACCAGCTCGCGATCCGTCGCGACGTCGATCGCGACGCGCCTCGAAGCGAGCGACGTCGACGGCCTCGCCGCGCTCGCCGACACGACGATCAAAGTCTCGGGTTGCCCGAACAGCTGCGGCCAACACCACATCGCGAACATCGGGTTCCACGGCGGCGCGAAGACGGTGGGCGCGACGACGTACCCCGTCTACCAGCTTCATCTCGGCGGCGGTGTCGACGAGCGCGGCGCGCGCTTCGGGCGCCAGGTCGTCAAGCTCTTCGCGCGTCGCGTTCCGGACGCGGTCGTCTCGCTCATGCGCCTCTACCAAGCCGAGCGCGCGGAGGGCGAGTCGACGGAGCGCTTCTTCCAGCGGATCGATCCAAAGCGTGTCGTCGCGCTCCTCCAGCCGCTCCTCGGCCCACCGACGGCCGAAGACGCGACCGACATCGGCGAGACGGTCGGCTTCCTCGTTCACAACGGTGCCGGCGAATGCGCGGCGTAGATCTCGCGGTGTCCGAGATCGCGCGCGAAAGTCAGCGCCTCGAAGCGCTGTCTCCGGAAGAGCGCCTCGCGTTCGCGGTCGAGCTCTTCGGCGATCGCCTTCTCTTCACGTCGTCTTTCGGCGCGGGGAGCGGCGTGCTCCTCCACTTGTGGAGCCGCGTCGCGCGTCACCTGCCGGTCGTCTTCATCGATACGGGGTTTCTCTTCGACGAGACGCTCGCGTACCGCGACAAGCTCGCGACCGAGCTCGGGCTCACGATCGAAATCGCGCGCCCCGCGATCGCGCGCGATGAGTTCATCGTCGAGCACGGTGCCGACATCCAGCAGAAGGACTCCGACTTCTGTTGCGCGACGAACAAGATCGCGCCGCTCGCGCCGCACCTCGCGCGCGCGCGAGGATGGGTGTCGGGGCTGCGCCGCGATCAATCGAAGGCGCGCGCGGACACGCCGATTCTCCTGCCGACCGAGGATGGTCCGGTGAAGGTGCATCCGCTCGCGACGATGACGTCGGCCGAGGCGACTGCGTACATGGAGCGGCATCGCATTCCGGAGCACCCGCTCCGCGCGCGGCGTTACTTGTCGATCGGTTGCGAGCCGTGCACACGCGCGGTGGCCGAGGGCGAAGACGAGCGCGCGGGGCGATGGGCGGGGACGGGCAAGACGGAGTGCGGCCTGCACACCGCGCTTCGACCCGCGAAGCAGGCGTCGTGACCGTCGCGCTCTCGCGTCGCGCGCTGCTCGCCGGCGTAGGCGGCGCGCTCCTCGCGAGCGCTTGCTCGCGATCCGGTGGAGAGCGGGGCGTCCTGCGTATCGGCGTGATGGCGAACCTCACGCACGCGCCGGTCCTCGCGGGCCTCGCGTCGGGGCGGCTCGCGCGCGCGATCGCGCCGACGAAGCTCGAGTCGCGTGTCTTCCGCGCAGGACCGCGCGTCACCGAGGCGCTCCTCGGCGGCGCGATCGATTTGGGATCCAGCGGACCTGCGGCGATCGTCTCGACGCACGCGCGTCATCCGAGCGCGCTCCGCATCTTGGGAGGCATCGCGTCGGGCGGCGCGTCGTTCGTCGTCGCGAAGAGCGCGGGCATCACGCGCGCCGACGATCTCCGCGGCAAGAGCCTGGCGACGCCGCAGATCGGATCGACGCAGGACGTGGCGCTCCGCAAGTACCTCCGCGATCACGGCCTCGACGTCGTCGATCGCGGCGGCGACGTGCGTCTCCTCGCGCTCGCTTCGTCGGACATCCGCGTCCAGATGATGCGTGGTCAGCTCGCCGGCGCCTGGCTCCCCGAGCCGTGGGCGACGCGCCTCGTCTCCGAAGGGATCGCGACGCGTCTCTTCGACGAGCGCACGCTTTGGGACGGCGGACGATTCGCGACGGCGCTCTTGGCGGGTCGCCGCGATTTCGAGCAGGCGCGCGCGACGGAGACGGCGGCGATCGCAGAAGCGTTGCGCGTCGAAGTCGTGCGCGCGCTCGCGAATCCGGCGGCGTGCGAGGAAGAGGCGTACGGCGAAGTGAAGCGCCTCGTCTCGAACCCCGGCCCGCGCCCGCTCTTTCACGAAGCGTGGTCGATGGTCGACTTCACGAACGATCCGATGAAGCTCGAAGTCGCCGCGTTCGCACGCGACGCCGAGGCGCTCGGCGTCGTCCCACGGGTGAGCTGCGACGCGCTCTTCCGCGCGGCGCTCAGTTGACGCGCAACATCGCGGGCCAGTCGCGGAAGTCCGCCGTCTCGAGGACGGACCGCACGATGAACTTGTACGTGCCGGCCGGCGCCTTCGGGTCGACGGTGATCGTCAGCGTCGGGTGCGTCCCATTGCGACCGGTCGCCGACGAGAGCTTTGCGGTCACGCCCGTCGCGATCGGTGTCATCACGGTCGGATCGGTCGGCGCGCCGCGCTGGCGCTTCGCCGCACCGCCGACGTAGAGCGCGAGATCGTGCGGGAGCTTGGCCTCGCTGAAGACCTGCACGGGAAGGTCTCTGGTCGTGCCGCGCGCGACGGTGACGAAGCCTTCGGACTTGTACGAGCCCGCTGTCGTCGTCACGATCTGCGTCTCGGTCGTGTCGACCGCGGCGTTGAAGTAGATCGGCTGCCTCGGATCGGCGGGCTGGCAGGGATCCTTGCTCGCCGCGGCCGCGCCGTTCACCCAGCTCCTCGTCACGAATTGGCCTGTGTCGCTGTCCGAAACGCTCCGCAGAAATTCGCAGAGGTCGGCCGATTCGCCGCCGCTGATCCCGCCGAACCACGGGAGGTTCCATCCGCGCCACGCGCCGTTGCCTTGCGGGAACGCATCGGTCGCGGCCTCGATGAACTCGTGCGACGCGCTCACGGTGCGCCCGCCGCCGCAGTCCGGCATCACCGCGTAGGCCGCCTCGATCGTCTGGCCGTTGACCGAGAAGCCGCTGGAGTCGTGGTACGCGCCGAAGTCGTTGCAGCTGAACTGACCGGAGAGCGTGATCGTCGTCGTCGGCGGGAAGTAGAGCGCGTAGAGCGTGTTCTCGTCGGGCGCGGGGAGCTTGCCTGCCGCGACGAGGTCGAGGAGGTACGGCTTCAGATCGCTGTTGTTGTCGAGTGTCTTGCCGCTGACGTCATCGGGGAGCTCGACGTAGCCGCCGCTCGTGCCCGGACCGACGCCGAAGCCTTGCGAGACCATCGCCCACCACGGGCCCTTCACGATCTCGTCGTCGAACTTGCGGAGCATCTCGCGCTGCGTGTCGCCGACGTACGTGACCGTGACGATCTTCACGTTCGCGAGCACCTTGCCGCCGAGGCTCGTCATCAGCGGGATCGGGTGGTGCGGCGCCGGATAGACATCGCTTCCGAGATCCGGTCCCGTGTCGATCGCGGCATCGGGGATCGCTGCGCCCGCATCGCCGCCGTTCGCCTGCGTCGCGCCCGCGTCTTCTGCCGGTGCTGCGGGATTCGTCGACGACGTGTGCCCACCACAAGCAGCGAGCGCTCCAACGACGACGAGTGAAAGAACGGCGAAGCTACGCACGGTGAACCTCCCTCGAGCCAACGACTGCGATCACGGCGCGATCGTTATGAGCGCGCGCTGCGCAAAGAGGAAGGGAGAGATCGCGAATTCGAGGACGATTCCACCGTCGCGCGAGTCGCTGCAATACCAGTGAAAATGAACGGTTTTCGTACACGTCGCGTGACGCGATCAGGCATCCGTGCGCGTCACGCGCGCCAGCGCCGCGCTCGCGAGCCACGCATCGACGTCGC
>JAYVXB010000404.1:0-15950 GCA_043785585.1 Deltaproteobacteria bacterium
TCGAGCGGGAGCTGCTCGCCCTTCGACTTCGCGGCAGCGCACGCCGCGTCGCCGACGATGACGCCGCTGTCGCCGCCGAAGTTCCCGGTGCCGCCGTCGTCGCCGAAGCCGCCGCTGGCGTCGTCGCCGCCGCCGCTCCCGCTGTCCGCGCCGCCCGTCTCGAAGTCGCTCTGCTTGGTGGCGCTGCTGCACGCTTGCGCGAGCATGAAGATCGAGGACAGCGCCGTGACCCCGACGACCGCGTTGTACGACTTCTTCATGAGAGCCTCCCTGACAGGCGGGAACTACCGAACGGAAGTGAGCGCCTCAATCGCACGCATGCGTTCGGTCGTCACGCCCACTGCGACGATGAGACGCCTGGAGACGCAAACTCGTGGCAGGTTCACGCACACGCGTGGCGTCAATAGCCGCCGCCACCGGATGATTTCACTCGCCGTGGACGGCGCGACGCAGCTCCTCGGGCGTCGCGATCGGCAACGAGCACGTGCGACCGCGGCAGACGTACGCGACAGGCGTCGACTGCGCGGGCTTCCCGTCGGCGAGCGCGCGGCATGCTTCGAGCGACGCCGGATCGTTCGGATCGACGCGCGCGATCGTGCGGTTCGGCAGGTACGCGCGCAACGCTTCGGCAGCGAGCGCGCGCGACGCGTCCGAGTCGCGCGGACCGACGATGACGACGTCGACGCTTCCGCGAACGAGTCGATCGAGTGTGCAGATCGTCTGGCTCAAGCCGAACGGGTTCTCGACGGCGACGGGCGCGAGTCGCTCGAGCTCGCGCGTCGCGATCGTCGCGTAGTCGCCGCCGACGAGCGTGCCGAGCCGCAACATCGCGCGGCACGCCATCGACGTGCCGCTCGGGATCGCGTGGTCGAACGGGTCTTTCGCGCGATGAATCAGCGTCTCGCCGTCCGACGGCGTGAAGAAGAAGCCGCCGTCGCCTCCGGGCGTGGTGTCTGCGAAGCGCGCGACGACAGCATTGGCGAGCGCGCGCGCGTGCGCGACGTACGCGGGCTCTCCCGTCGCTTCGTAGAGATCGATCGCGGCGTCCGCGAGGAATGCGTAGTCGTCCAGAAATCCAGGGCCCTTCACGACGTCGCCCTTCACGTGGCGCATCACGCGGAGCGCGTCGCCTTCGCGTACGAAGAGTCGCCGCTCGACGAACGCGAATGCGCGCGCCGCGGCATCGACCATCGCTGCGTCGCCGAGCGCACCGCCTGCGCCGGCGAGCGCGCCGATCATCAATCCGTTCCAGCTCGCGAGGATCTTCTCGTCGCGAAAGGGCTTCGGACGCTTCTCGCGCGTCGCGAACATCGCCGCCTTCGCGCGCCCAAGCGCCGCTTCGATCGCCGAGGGCGCCGCGCCACGCTTCACTGCGACGTCGGCGATGCTCTTCGACACGTGCAGCACAGTGGCGCCGCTCTCTTCGAAGTTCCCCGCGTCGTCGATCCCGAAGGCGAGCAGCGCGACCTCCGCCGCTTCGTCGTCGCCCGCGAGCGCCGCGCGCACCTCCGACGGCGTCCAGACGAAGAACTTCCCCTCTTCGCCTTCGCTGTCCGCGTCCTGCGTCGCATAGAATCCGCCGCCCGCGTCCGTCATCTCGCGCGCGACGTACGACCCGATCGCGCGCGACGTCGCCGCGTACGTCTCGTCGCCGGTCGCTCGCCAAGCGTCCGTGTAGAGGCGCAAGAGGAGCGAGTTGTCGTAGAGCATCTTCTCGAAGTGCGGCACGAGCCAACGCTCGTCGGTCGAGTAGCGATGAAACCCGTCGCCGAGATGATCGTAGATCCCGCCCGCGCGCATCGCATCGAGCGCCTGTCGCGTGCGCTTCATCGCGCGCGCGTCCTTCTCGAGCGCACCGCGCCGCAAGAGAACCTCGAGCGACATCGTGTTCGGAAACTTCGGCCGCGTCCCGAAGCCGCCGATATGGTCATCGAAGCGCGTCGAGAGCGCGTTCGTCGTCCGTTCGAGCAGATCCGGCGCGGGCGCGTACGCGCTCTCGGGACGCGCACCGGTCGCTTTCACGATCGCCGCGGCGAGCTCGTCGGCTTGCGCGGCGACCTCTTCGCGACGCGCGCGGTACGCCTCCCACACCGCTTGCAGCACCTTCGGAAAGCCGGGCATCCCGTACTTGTCGACCGGCGGAAAATACGTCCCGCCGAAGAACGGCTTCTGCTCCGGCGTGAGGAACACCGTGAGCGGCCACCCACCGCTGCGCCCCATCAGCTGCACGACGAGCTGGTAGATCTGATCCAGATCCGGTCGCTCTTCGCGATCGACTTTGATGTTCACGAAGAGCTCGTTCATCACGGCCGCGACGTCGGCGTTCTCGAAGCTCTCGCGCTCCATGACGTGGCACCAGTGGCACGCCGAATAGCCGACGCTCAGCAGGATCGGCTTGTCGAGACGCTTCGACGTCTCGAGCGCCTCGGGTCCCCACGGAAACCAGTCGACCGGATTGTTGGAATGCTGAAGAAGGTACGGCGAGGCTTCTTTCGCGAGGCGGTTCGGCATGCGGCGCGCATGATAGCCGTCACCAGACGACGCGGTACTCGCATCCGCGTGCATACGCGAAGCGGCATCGCGTGTGCGTGATCACGGCGCGTTTGGCGCCGACGAGATGAAGCGCGTGCGTGAGCCAACCCGCGACGCCGTATACGCACGTCGACTCGTTCGCGCCTTCGTCTTCGCCGGTGGGTGCGTCGAGGCGCAGGCGCCAGTCGGACGGCGCGTCCTCGTGAACCGTCATGCCACCACGATCGAAATAACGTTCCCAGAGCCAGCTCGTGCGCCGGAGGATCGTCTCCGCGCTCGCGAGCTTGAGGAGCATCTTGAAGACCGTGTGGAGATCGGCGTCGGCGACGCGGCGTGCGATCTCGGTCATCTCGGCGGCGGGATCGGTCGGGTGCGCGGTCAGGTGCTCGCGGAGGGCGCGATTCCACGTGCCCACGGGGTACCAAGCGCCGGAGACGATGAGCGATCCGAGCGTCGTGCGATCGCCCGTGGGCAGGCGCAAGACGAGGTTCTCCCATGCCTCGCTGCCATGGCGTTCGGAGACGTGCGCGCGCAAATGCACGAGCAGCGTTCCTTTGACGTGCGCGTCGCCGGGCATGCCCATGATTGCAGCACGGATCGGCCAAAGGATCTTCTCTCGGCGGCGTTCGTATGACGTAGAAAGGCCGATCCGGCCGAGGAGATTGTCATGACTGCTCCCGCTCCCTTTGCCGTGCGCGCCGCGACGCTCACGTTCGCCGTCGGTGTCGTCGGGTTCCTCGTGTTCCACGCATCGGCGACCGCGGGGTGCGCGACCACTCCGAGCAAGCCCACGACGGAGGCGTCGCCGACGCTGTCGGTGACGGTGCCCGCGCCGGATCCGAACGCCGACCCGTCCGCGGACCCGCGTTACTTCCCGGCGACGAAGGCGGGCACGTTGTTCAGGCCGCCGCAGAAGCAACAGGCCGGGAAGGCGACGCCAGAGTGATCGCTTGGCTCGTCGGTGCGCTCGGCGCGGCAGCGGCGAGCTTCGTCGTGCTCGCGTTCGTCTTCGTGCCTCTCGAGCGCGTCTTCCCTGCGCGCGCGCAGCGCATCCTGCGTCGGGGCGTCGCGCTCGACGCGTGCTTCTTCGTCGGGCAGTACATCGTCTTCACGGCCGCGGCGCTCGGCGTCATCGCGCTCGTGGGTAGCGCCGTGAGCGGCGTCGTGCCTGGAGCCGTGCGCGCGTGGGTGCTCGCGCGCCCGGCGTGGATGCAGGTCGTCGCCGCCGTCGTGCTCGGCGACTTCGCGGTGTATTGGTTCCATCGCGCGTGCCACACGTTCGACTTTCTGTGGCGCTTCCACTCCGTTCACCACAGCTCCGAGCACCTCGACTGGCTCGCCGCGCATCGCGAGCACCCGCTCGACGGCATCGTGACGCAGCTCATGATGAACCTCCCTGCGATCGCGCTCGGCGTTCGCATCGAGCTCCTCGCCGGCGTCGCGGTCTTCCGCGGCATCTGGGCGATCTTCGTTCACTCGAACGTGCGCCTCCCGCTCGGACCGCTCCGCTGGGTGCTCGGCGCCCCCGAGCTCCACCACTGGCACCACGCACGCGTCGAACGCACGTCGCACAACTTTGCCAACCTCGCGCCCTGGCTCGATCGCCTCTTTGGCACGCATCATCTCCCCGAAGGCGACGAGACGTACGCGCTCGGCGTCGACGAGCGAGAGCAGCCCGTGGCGCTCACGACGCCCGTCCGCTACGTCGCGCTCCTCGCCAGGCCGTTCTCTCGGTGATTTTTTTTACAGAAGGAAAGGAGGGGGATGGGGTCTCGAACCCCAAACCCTTCTTTCCTCCTACCCTTCTGTAAAAAAAATCTTCTACTCGAGCTGATTCAGGAGTCCGTCGATCCGGAGCATCGCGGAGAGCTTGCCGACGCGCTGCGCGTGATCCATCGCTGCGAAGAGGTGCGTCTGCTCCAAGAGCAGGCGCTCGGGGTGCGCTTCGAGGAGCGCCAAGTAGTGATCGAAGAGGCGTCCCGCGATCGGTTTCGTCCATCGCGCGACCGCGTACCTCACGACCGCGTGCACCGCGTAGCGACCGGGCATCGGCTCTTGGACGAGGTGCCATCGTTCGAGCGTCGCGAGCGCCGCCTTCGCTCCGCGCACGCGCGCGAGCTTCGCGAGCGAATCGAGATCCATGTGATCGCCTTCGACGTGCGAGAGCACGCCGAGCATGCGGCGACTCTCGGCTCCGATGCGCGCCCACGCCCACGCGACGAGGAGCGCCACCTCCGGAAGATCGTCCTCGTGATCGATCGCCTTCACTCGTGCGACGCCCTTCGCGTCGAGGAACTCTTCGAGCGCGGCGACGCTCGCGCCTCGCGACGTCACGATCGCGTTCGCGATGTCGAGCGCGAGCGGGTTCCACCGGAGGGCACGTGTAAGGCGCGCGACGTGTGGGAAGGCGCTCTTCCCGGACGTCACGAGCGGCGCGGTCACCGGGAAGATCAGCACGCCTGCGAGCAGGCATCGACGCGCCGTGATCACGAACGTCGCCGGCGTCCCGGACAGCGCGTCGAGGAGGCGCGCCATCGCCGCGTCGTCCTCGTGGTTGTCGAGCACGACGAAGCGCTCGCCGCCGCGCGCGAGGAACGCGCGAATCCCCGGCACCAGCGCGTGCCGATCGCGCGACGTACCGAAGCGAAGCGCGAGCATCTCCGCGAGCGTTCGAAAATCCCACGCGCCGACACGAAACCAATCGATGCGTCCGCCGAAGCGACGCGCGACGCGATGCCCGAGCGCGCACGCGAGGAGCGATTTCCCGCTGCCGCCCGATCCGACGAGCGCGAGGCGCGTCGGCGCGGTTGCTTCGATCGTGTGCGTCAGCGTCGCGAGCTCGGCCGTGCGTCCTTTCATGACGCGCGGGAGCGGCGGGAACAGCGTGTGAGCGGGCACGAGGCGACGATAGCGCGGGTCGCGTGGCATACTCGACGAATGCGCGTCGCGTTCTCGAGAGACGAGATTCTCACCAGCGACACGGGGCTCGAGCCGCTCATCGCGGGCGACGTGCGTTGCCACGGCGGATTCGATCACGAAGGCGCATACCGATCGCCGCGAACGCTGCATCGGATGCCGGCGATCCGCGCGTGGCAAGAACAGCTCACGCGCGACGACCATTCGCTCGTCGCGATCGATCGCGCGCTCGTTCCGCCGCAGTACCCGAGTCTCGAGCAGGCGAAGCTGCTGCTCCTCGAAGGCGTGCGCGAGCCGATCGTCCGCGCGCTCACGTTCATTTCGATCGTCGAAGGCTTCGGCGCGATCATCCGCGACGTCGCAGTTCCGAATCTCGCGTCGACGTTCGTCGAGCCCGTCGCGGGCACGGCGCTCGCGCACTTGGGCGAAGGGCTCTTCGAGGCCCACGCGCGTGACGAAGCGGGTCACAAGGACGAAGGCGGGCACAAGCAGATGTGGGAAGCGGCGCGTGATCTCGCGCTCGACAAGCCGAAGATCCCGGGCGACGTGCTCATGCGGATGATGAGCCGCGGCGGCGGCGGAGGTCGCGATCGCGCGCAGCTCGTCCCGGAGATCGACGCGACGCTCGAACGGATGCTCACGACGATGGCGAACGTCCTCGTCATCGAGGTGTTCGCCGCGCGGACGTTCGATTGGGGCGAGAAGCTCTTGTCGGATCCGTCGGTGTCGGCGCAGCCCGAGCGTGCGGGCGCCATGGTCGGGTACGTGCGCCGCGACGAAGAGCCGCACGTCGAATACTTGAGGACGGCGCTCTCCGAGGTGCGCGCGCGCACGTTGAAGACGGTCGACGGTCGCGAGATCTCCGGGCGTCGCGTCGTCGACTCGATCCTGCACCTTACGCTCTCTGCGCTCACGTCCGAGCGTCCGAAGCAGCAGCGCGAGAACGTCCGCGCGACGCTCGCCGAAGCGATGCGCGCGGCGGGCAAAGGCGACTCGCTCCTCGAACGCTTCGACGCGCTCGACGCGACGTGGACCGCGCCGACGCGCACCGGCTTCGAGGAAGACGCGGCGTGAATCTGCATCAGCGCGTCCGCCGCACGGCACGCGTCGCGCGCGCGGGGGTCGAGGTGTGGGGAATGTACAAGCTCCCGGAGCACGCACGAAAGGTGCTGCGCCGTCCGCCCGCCGCCGATCTCTCGCGAACGCACGAGCGCGCCGCGAAGATGCTCCTCGATCTCGCGCTCGATCTCCGCGGCGTTACGATCAAGCTCTGCCAAGTGATGGCGACGCGCGCGGACGTCTTCCCGCCCGAGTTCGTGAAGACGCTGAAGCAGTGCCACGACGCGGTGCCGCCGCAGCCGTTCGACGTCATCGAGGCGACGATCGAGCGCGAGCTCGGACGAAGGATCGGCGCGGTGTTCGCCGAGCTCGACGAAACGCCGCTGGCGTCGGCGTCGCTCGCGCAAGTCCACCGCGCGCGCCTCCTCGACGGCCGCGAGGTCGCCGTCAAAGTGCAGTACCCGAACCTCGAGGACGTCGTGCGTCTCGACCTCGCGAACTTCCGCCGCGGCTGCCGCGTCTACGAGCGCTTCGACACGCGGCCGATGGAGCTGACGCCGCTCGTCGACGAGCTGTCGAAGTACCTCGAGCTCGAGCTCGACTTTCGCCGCGAGGTCGACAACGCCGAGCGAATCCGAAAAATCTTCGCGGACGATCCCGGCATCGTCGTACCCGCGATGCATCGCGAGCTCTGCACGTCGCGCGTCATCACGATGGAGCTCGTCGACGGGATCAAAGTCACGGACAAGGCCGCGCTCGAAGCGGCGGGCATCGACCCCGCCGACGTGATGCACGATCTCATGCGCGCGTACGTCCGGATGATCATGGCGGCAGGCTTTTTTCAGGCCGATCCGCACCCGGGGAACATGTTCGTGCGCAAGGGGCGGCAGATCGTCTTGATGGACTTCGGACTCGCGAAGGAGCTCCCCGAGGGCTTCGGGCTCGGGCTCTTCGAGCTCATGTTCTCGATGATGACGATCAACGAGGCGGCGATGATCCGCGCGTTCAAGGAGCTCGGCTTCGAGACGAAGACCGACGACCCCACGACGTTCCTCCAGATCGCGCGGCGCATGATGCGGCGCAGTCATTCGGGGCGCTTCGAAGGCGAGCTCACCGAAGAGATGACCGACGAGCTCTTCGAAGCGATACGGCAAAATCCCGTCGTGCGCGTGCCGATCGATTTCGTCCTCGTCGGGCGCGTCTTCTCGCTGCTCTCCGGGATCGCGCACACGCTCGGGAGGCGCGCGAACATCCTCGAGGCGATGGGCGTCAGCGCATAGACTACGCTCACGATCGATGACGCTCATCGTCCGACGCACGCGCGATGGCGCGCTCGAAGAATGGACCATAGAAGAGCCGATCGAGAAGCTCGCGTGGCGCGCGCGGCTCCCAGGCGCGAGCGGGTATGATCAGGCGGCGCACGTGCTGCGTGTGCTCTCGGCGGGGGGCGCGGAAGGACTCGCGCTCTTGCCGCTCGCGATGCCGACGAGCTGGATGGTGAACGCGCGTGCGACGTCGCATGCGTTTCAACGGTGGCGCGCGTCGCCCGCGCACGAGGCGTGGGCGATGCTCCTCGCGCGGCTCGGGCCGATGATGTCGCTCGACGACTGGCTCGCGCTGGGCGAAGGCGAACGTGGCGAGATCGATACGGCGTTGAGCGTGCTCGCGACCGGGAAGGACGGCGCGTCGCTCTGCGCGGTGACCAAAGTCCTCGCGTTGCTGCGCCCGCAGCTCGTGCCGCTGATGGACGACGCGGCGATCGCGTTTGCGCTCGGGACGATCGAAATGCCGGCCACCGCGGACGATCCGCGCGCGCTCCCGGCGTCGTTCGCGCCGATGCTCGATTGGTTCGCCGCAGCCGTGCGCGACGCGGAAGGCGCGCTCGTCGAGATCGCCGTTCGCCACGAGCACGCGGTCCTCGATGCGGCGCAGGTCCTCGATCGCCTCCTCTGGATCGAGTCGTGGGGGCATCGGCTGCGTTCGCCGTCGGCGACGTGACGCGCGGCTATCGGGATCGCGGCGTACTCGGTACGATGGGCAGACGATGCAAGACCGGGCGGTCGATCCGCTCGTCGGTCGTACGATCGCGGGCAAGTTCACCATCGAATCGCTGCTCGGAAGCGGCGGGATGGGAGCGGTGTACAAGGCGCGCCAAATCGCGCTCGACAAGGTCGTCGCCCTCAAGGTCCTGCTCGACGAAAACGCACGCTCGGGAACGTTCGCGGTGCGCTTCCGGCGCGAGGCGAAGGCGGCGTCGCGCCTCAATCATCCGAACTCGATCCAGATCATCGATTTCGGCGAAGAGCCCGACGGCCTCCTCTACATTGCGATGGAGTACCTCGACGGAATCGATCTGCACCGGACGATCGAAAGGGATTGGCCGCTTCCGGACGAGCGCATCATCGACATCCTCTCGCAGGTTCTGGCGGCGCTCTCGGTCGCGCACGAGATGCGGGTCGTGCATCGCGACCTGAAGCCGGAGAACATCATGATCACGACGAACGTGGACGACGAGGGGCGCCCACACGATCTGGTCAAGGTTTGCGACTTCGGGATCGCCAAGCTCACCGAGAGCATTCCGCCGCCTCCGCCGTCACCGGGCGGCGTGCCGTCACCCGCGGCACGTGCGCTCACGACGAAAGGGATCGTCGTCGGGACGCCCGAGTACATGGCGCCGGAGCAGTGCCGCGGCGAGACGCCCGACGCGCGGACGGATCTCTACGCCGTGGGCGCGATCCTCTATCAGCTCCTCGCGGGTCGCATTCCGTTCCAAGCCGACAATCCGATCGATCTCGTGCTGATGCACGTCGCCACCGAGCCCGTGCCGCCTACGCAGATCAACCCGAGCGCGTCGCCGCGGCTCGAAGCGGTCTGCCTCAAGGCGTTGAAGAAGAAGCGCGCGGAGCGCTACGCGAGCGCTCGGGAGATGCGCGCCGATCTTCGAAGCAGCGCTGGAGGTGCGAACAGCGGGCGACATCCGGCGGCGCTGACGCCGGTGTCGACGCACGTCAAGCTCGCGATCGCCGACGCGGCGACGCAGCTGGCGATCCCGGTCGCCGTGTCGGTCGCAGACGTCGGCGTGGGAGTGGCGCAGGCCAGCGCTCCGCCGCGCCCGACGCGCTCGCGTGTGTGGTTGACGGTGGCGTTGATCGCGGTCGGCATCGCCGTGGCGGCTCTCGCGATGCGTGGCGACGTCCGAGCGCCGCGCGTCGAGGCGTCTGCGTCGGCGACATCGAGCGCGTCCATCGCGCCGCGCGATCCCGAACCGACGCCCACGGTGATCGCGCCGACCGAGACGAAGCTCACGCCCGTCGTCTCGGCGTCGCCATCCACGAAAACGACGCTGCCGCTCGCGCCGACCGCGCTCGTCTTCGCAACCGCGCCGTCTGCGACGACGACCGCCGTGTCGCCGTCGCCGTCCGTCGCGACGATCGACCCTCCGCCGCCGCCGTCCCCGCTCGCGATCACGGCGCCGCGCGCGCCCGATCCATCGACGACGGCGCCGTCTCCGCTCCCCAACCCGACGCCGGCTCCGTTCGATCCGAGCACGGCGCGCGTCCTCTGGAACGTCTCGGGCGCAGGCGGTGGCGCCACGACGACGAACGTCTCGCGAGCGATCGCGCGTGCCGCCGGCTCGTGGACCGGCTGCTACCAAGCGGGGCTCCGTTCGCGCGGCGCGCCCCTCGAAGGGACCGCGATGCTGCGCCTCACGTGCGACGAGGAGGGGCGCGTCGTCGGCGCGACGATGTCGGGGATCGCCATGCCGGACGTCATCGCGTGCATTCGACGAAGCGCGATCGGAACGACGGTCCCCAACGTCGACACCGGCGCGGCGTGGGCGACGATCGCGATCACCTTTCAGATGCCGAAATGAAGAGCGCGCGTCTCATCGTCGCGGCGCTCACGCTCGTCGGAGCGCTCTCGCTCACGGGGTGCCCCAGCACGGGCGCACCGGGCGACGGGCTCGACGTCGCGACGCTCCCCGCCGGCGTTCGCGCCGACTACGAGATCTTCGCGCAGCGATGCTCGAAGTGCCACGCGCTCGGGCGCGCGCTCGACAGCGGGATCACCGACGACGTCTTCTGGAAGGAGTACGTCGCGCGCATGCGCCGTCAGACCGCGAGCGGGATCTCGCCCGCCGACGAGCCGCCGATTCTGCGATTCTTGCACTACTACGCGCTCGAGCAGAAGCGCGTCCGCGCCGGAGACGGCGGATGACTCGCCACGCGCTCGTCGTTTTCGTGCTCGTGCTCGCGGCGGTGACGTCGCTCGCCGCGTCGCGCGCTCGCGCGGCCGATCGCAACTTCGCCGGGAGCGCGCAGCTCGACTACCACTACGTCGCCACGCACAACGGAAACCTCAACGCGGGGAGCGGGAAGTACGGCTTCGACGGCCTCACGCTCGAAGCCACCGCGAAGGTCGCGGTCGACGTCTCCGACCGCCTCTCGGCCAACGTCAAGGTGTGCTTCGGATGCCACGGCTTCGAGGCCGACATGGCGTACCTCGACTACCGCGTCGCCGACGAGCTCAACCTCCGCGTCGGTCGTTTCAGCCCGTCGTTCGGGAGCTTCAACCTTCGGCACGACGTCGCGAACCACAAGCTCAGCGACAAGCCGCTCCCTTACGACATGGGTCGCATGCTGCGCCTCCGCGCGTGGAACATGGGCGTGCTCCCGAGCCCGTTCCCCGACAACGGGATCGAGATCAACGGGGCGCATTGGTTCGGCGATCGCGCGCAGCTCGACTATGCCGCGTACGCCGTCGCCGGGTTTCGATCGCTCGAGAAGCACCCGCTCGACATCGACTTCCGTCAATCGCGCACGCCGTTCTACATCGACAACAACGGCCTTCCGACGGTCGGTGGACGCGTCGCGTTCACGTACAAGCTCGGCGAGCTCTCCGACATCACCATCGGCGCGAGCGGGATGTACGGCCACTACGACGCGACGAACGATCTCGCGTACGCGATCTTCGGCGGCGATCTCGTGCTCCGTGTCAGGCGCACGAGCGTTCGCATGGAGTACCTCGCGCGCCGCACGCAGATCGACGCGACGGGAAACGTCCTCGCGCTCGCAGCGCCCGCGTCGGGACGCGATCACTTCATCAAGCACGGCGCGTACGTCGAGATCGAGCAACCTCTCACGCGCAACTTGGATCTCATCCTGCGCGTCGACGGCATGCTCCGCATCGGGAACTACGCGGTCGATACGTCGGGCGAGACGCCGATCACGCAGCGTAGCCAGGTCGTCAGGTACACGCTCGGCACGTACTACGCGTTCGAGCATGGGTTTCGGCTGAAGGCGTCGGGCGAGGTGTGGCAATTCAGCGACGCGGACGATGACGGCAAGTCGATCGAGCTCGGCGTGCACCTCGCGTTCGTCGGCACGTTCTGACGCGTCGTCGACGAATGTCGACGTGCGAACGTGCACGCCGACGGATGTCGATTCGAGTACATTCCGTCCGAACAGAATGGCTCGCACTGCTCCGTCTCCCAAGCCGACCGATCCCGTCGCCGTCGCGCGCCGCACGCTCCTCGAAGGCGTCGGCGCGGAGGTCGCCGCGAGCTTTCCTGGGATCACGCGCCTCGGCGGGCAGATCGTCGCCGCGCTCTATCTCACGGACGCGCCGCGCTCGATGGACGAGCTCTCCGCCGAGCTCGGTCGATCGAAGAGCAACATCTTCGCGAACCTCCGCGGCCTCGAAGCGGCGGGCATCGTCGAGCGGCAGCGCGAGAGCGGCGCGCGGTACGACACGTTTCAATTGCGCGGAAAATACCCCGACGTGATCATCGGCGCCTACGTCGGCCGCTTGCGTCGCGTCGTTGCCGACAAGCGCGCGCTCTCGCAGCGAGCGCTCGGTCTCCTCGGCGACGCGAAGGGAGACGAAGCGGACGCGCTACGAAAAAAGCTGCACGCGCTGTCGCGAACCTACGACAGGTTCGGCGACCTGTTCGAGCTGCTCCCGGCGATGGACGGGCCGATCGATTTGGAGGCGGTGGTCGACGGACTGCCCAGCGCGGTGCTTCAGGCGCTCGCGGCCACGGCGCGGCGCGCGCTGGGGTTGGGACCGCGGGACGGCGAACGGAAGAAGAAGTGATATTCTGTGCGAGAGGTGTCCCCTATGCGCTTTCTTCGCCAATGTTTCTTCGCCGCTCCCATCGGACTCATCTTCGCGTGCAGCGGTAGCGACGTCACGGTCGCCGGCGACGGTGACGCCGCGGCCGACGGTAGCGGCAAGACGGACGCCGCGACCGACGCCGCCGGCAGCGGCGACGGCGCGACGGGTGGCGACTCCGGCGACGCGAGCACGAGCGACGCGAGCGACGCGAGCACCGGCGACGCGATCGCGATGGACGCGAGGATGGCCCCTTGCCCCGACGAGCACGGAAAATACACCGTCGTGGCGACGGGGCTCGGCTGCGGCGATCTCATCGCAGCGGCGCCTCAGTGCATCACGCAGACGCAATGCGCGATCACGCTGTCGTCGAGCGGCACCGGCGGCACCAAGGCGCTGAACGGCGACGCCAATCTCGCGAACGACGGATCCTTCACCGGCGCGGCGATCAAGGAGGGCTCGATCAACCGCACCGGTTGCGTCGGCACGTGGGACGCGAACACCTCGAAGCTCACGGTCGACTGCGGCGGCGTCGGATCGACGCAGAGCTGCCACGCGGTCCTCACGCGAGCTGCGCTCAACTGCAACTGAACGCAGCGCGTTCATTCTTCTGAGCGCGCTGCGTCGACGGATCTGCCTTACGATCGCGACGTCGGCTCGATCGATGCGAGCGTCGCGAAGAGCGCTTCGGCCGTCGCGCGATCGATCGTGTGCATGTCGCCCCTGTGGCACCCGTTGGACGAATCGGTGTAGTGCGTGAGCTTGCGCGACTGGTCGTAGATCTGAACGAGAAACGTCGAGCCCTTCTCGTCGCACTTCGCCGGGCGAGATTCGCGGAGCGCGGCGAGCGACGTCTGGACTTTCTGGATGTCGGAGGCGGTGAGCGTCACGTCGCGCACGATGGCATCGTCATCGGTGCACGTCTCGACATGGAGCGTTCGCTTGGCGACGTCGAGCGAGTACTTCGCGGTCCAGCACGCGCGACCATCGGCACGCGGCTCGTTCACCCCGAAGCGGTCGATCTCGATCCCCGAGCTCGTGCTCGACCAGGGCTCGGCTGCAGCTTGCGGAGCGGCAGCGGGGGGCGCGGGCGGCGTGGACTTGCTGCAACCAATGGACGACGCGCACGCGACGAGCGCGGCGGCGAAGACGAGGTGCGACGAGCGACGGATGGTGGAGCGCATGCCAGGTCGATAGAGCACGCCGCGTGCCGCGCTTGCGCCACGGGAATTCGCGACGATGGAGCACCCGGAGGTACGAAACGATCACACTGGGGGCGGGCGACATGGGTCGATTCGTCGCGCCGCGTGTGGGCAACGCTCGACCGCTGACGAGCAGGAGATCGGCTAGTCTCCGCAGCGTGTCCTCTGCGCGGCGACTGAGCCCCCTCGATCGAGTCTTTCTCGCGGGCGAGACGCGCGAATCGATGATGCACGTCGGCGCGCTCATGCCGTTCTCGCCGGCGCCGCACGCGCGCGACTTCCAGCGCGAGCTCATCGACGAGCTACGTCGCGATCTCGTCGTGCAGCGCCCATGGAACCTCAAGCTCCGTCACCCCGAGATGCTCACGAGCCCGGTGCAGACGTGGATCGAGGACACCTCGTTCGATCTCGACTACCACATCCGGCGATCCGCGCTCCCGTCGCCCGGCGACGAGCGAGAGCTCGGCATTCTCGTGTCGCGCTTGCACTCGAACCCGATCGACTTTCATCGGCCACCGTGGGAGGCGCACTTCATCGAGGGGCTCGAGCGCGGTCGGTTCGCGATGTATTTCAAGGTGCACCACGCGTTCATGGACGGCTTCACCGGGAGCCGCATCCTCACGCGCAGCTTGTCGAGCGATCCGAACGACACCGAGACGCCGCTGTTCTTCGAGCGCCCGCCCGCCGTCGACACGCGCCCGCACGCCGACGAGGAGCACGCGCCGACGCTCGACTCGCTTCTCCACGTGCTGCGCGATCAGCTCGGCGACGCACGCGGCGTGGGCAGGGCGTTGCTCAACGTCGCGCGCGCGTCGCGACGTCACGACGAGTCGCTCGTCGCGCCGATGCAAGCGCCCAAGTCCGTCCTCAATCAGCGGATCAGCAAGAACCGCCGCTTCGCGACGCAGACGTACGACATGGAGCGCGTGAAGCGCGTCGCGAAGGCGTCGCATGGGACGCTCAACGACGTCGTGCTCCTCCTCGTGTCGTCATCGCTTCGTCGTTTTCTCTCCGAGCAGCAGACGCTCCCGTCGCATGCGCTCACCGCGATGATCCCGGTGAACGTTCGACCCAAGGACGATCCAGGTGGCGGCAATGCGGTGGGCGCGGTGCTCGCGTCGCTCGCGACCGACGTCGCCGATCCCGTCGAGCGCTTGCGGACGATCATCGCGTCGACGACGCGCGCGAAAGAGCAGCTGCAAGGCATGTCGAAGAACGCGATGATGCAATACAGCGCGCTCCTCCTGGCGCCGATGGGGCTCTCGCTCGTTCCGGGCGCGATCGGTCGCGTGCGTCCCGCGTTCAACGTCGTCGTGTCGAACGTGCCCGGGCCGGAGAAGGCGCTCTACTTCCGCGGCTGGAAGCTCGAAGGCGTGTTCCCCGTCTCGATTCCGTTCCACGGATACGCGTTGAACATCACCGTGCAGAGCTACGACGGGACGCTCAACTTCGGATTCACGGGATGCCGCGAGGCGCTGCCGCACTTGCAGCGGCTCGCGGTCTACAGCGGAGAGGCGCTCGAGGAGATCGAGCGTGCGATGGGCGCGATCTAGTTCAGCGTGAGATCGCCGCCGCACGGGACGTCGATCGCTTTTGCTTTCGTCGCGGGCGCGATGCGGATCTTGTGGCTGCCGCACGGGACGATCGCGGAGGTGCCGCGCACTTGCTTTCCGTCGATGTAAACGCGCCCCGTGGGGCCGATGACGGTGCCGACGGGCGACGGCGCGAGGCTCGCCGGGGACGTCGCCGCCGGCGCGGACGGCTTCGGGAGGACGGGGCTCGGCGTCGCAGCGGTGGACTTCTGCGGAGCGACCATCGCGGCGAGCGTCGCGCCCGTCGTGTCGTCCTCCGACGAGAGCGCGCGTCGCGTGATACCTGCGCCGAGGATCAAGACCGACACGCCAACCGCCATCGCGACGACCCATCCGAGCCGACGCTTCGGCATGCGCCGCGGGACGCGCGTGAGATCGAGGATGATCTGCATCGTCGAGTCGGCGAGGTTTTGGCGGCGCGGAGGTGGCGGTGCGAGATCGACATCGACGTCGACATCGAACGCGACGGGCGCGACGGAATGCGCCTGGCGCACTTCGGCGCGCGACGGCGGCGCGGTGAGGCGGGGCGGCGGTG
>JAYVXB010000405.1:0-15931 GCA_043785585.1 Deltaproteobacteria bacterium
GTTCGCGTCTGAACAAAACAATACAGAGTTCGCGTATCCTCCCCGTACGGCATGGCCGACCCGATCGACGATCTCGTACTGCGCTGGAAGCAGAATCCGAATCCGGCCGCCACCATCGCGCTGTGCGACGCGCTGCGCGGGTCGGTGCGGTCGGGGCTCGTGCAGCAGATCGGCGAGTTCGCGGCGCAGCGACACGCGGGCGACGTCGGCGTTCTCATCGCGGTCGCGCGGATGTACCTCGACGGACGCAAGCTCGCCGAAGCGCAGGGCGTGCTCGTCGGCGCAGGGAAGATCGCGCCGCGCGAGCCGGAGATTTACCGATGGCTCGGCGAGGTGTTGCTTCGTCGCGGCGACGCCGAGCGCGCCGAAAAGGTCTTCGAGCGATCGCTGCAGCTCGGCACCCGCGACGGCGACGCGCGCTTGTGGCTCGAGCGGGCGCGCGTGTTCAAGCCGATGCAAGCGAAGGCGGGGGCGCGCGCGGTGGCTGCGGAGGTCGAGCACGCGACCGCGATGGGCGCGGCGGGACCGCGAGCGCCGATGGAGTCGTTCAGCGACACGACGACGCTCGTGCGCGACGTGCCGCCGGCGGTGCGCGAAGCGGCGTCGAGCGCGTCGGCCGCGCGCGCGGACAACGGAAAGAAGCCGAGCTACCACAGCGCGCCGAACCTCGCGATCAGCACCGGCGCGAGCATGTTCGAGGTCGCCAAGCCGCAGGCCGAATCGGCCGCGCGCGACGCCGGCTCGTCGGGCGCGTCGTTCGAGCCGATGTTCCCGCAGGACGCCGAGACGTACCCGGCCTTCGCGACACCCGGCGGCGCGATCGTTCCGACGAGGGAAGAGACGTCGGGCATCAGCGTCGAGGTCTCGGTGCAGGACGTGCTGCCGAACGACGCGTTGCCGCCGCCCGCGCGCCATCCGTCGAACCGTTCCGCCGCGCCCGGCGCGCGCCCCGTATCGGAGCGACCGCCTCCGTTCGCCCCCGCGCGTCCGCCATCCGAGCGACCCGCGCCTGCGCGCGCGAAGTCCGAGCGACCGCCACCGTTCGTGCCCGCGCCGCTCCCGTCGGTGCAGGTTCAACAGCCGTCGCCGATGCCGCGACGCGCGCCGAGCCTCGACGGTGCGCCGATCGACGGTCACGCGCCTCCTCATCCGCGCGACGTGCTCGACGCCCTCGCGCTCGCCGGTGTCTTCGAGCCGCCGAACGCCGCATCGGTCGCGGCGGCCGCTTGGGATCGTCCGGATCGCGGCCCGGCGCGAAGGCGCGCGTCGATCATCACCGCGGTCGCGACCGTCGTGCTGATCGGGAGCGGCATCGGCGTCTTCTTCTACGTGCAGGACAGGCGCGCGAAGGCGCACGTCCAGGCCGAGGCCGTCCTCGTCGCCGTCGAAGCCGACATGGCGAAGGGGCGTCCCGAGCTCCTCCCCGGCGTCGAGAAGCAGATCGCCAGCGCGTTCGAGCTCGACTCGCGTTCGCCACGCGCTGCGCTCGACTGGCTCCGCGAGCGCGCGCTCGTCGGGTTGCTCAGGGGTGGCGCGGACGTCGCGTTCGAAGACGCGGCGATGCGCGCGAAAGGAGTCGGTGTCCCCGACGACAAGATCGCGTTCGCGCAGCTCGCGTCGTTCCTCTTCCAGGGCGACACGGCGGGCGCGGCGTCGTTCCTGCCGAAGAACGATCCGAAGGCGCAGGGCGACGCTTGGTACCAGCTCATGGCCGGCGCCGTTCTCGAGCGCGCGGGCGACGGTCGCGCGCGCGACAGGTTCGCTGCGGCGGTGAAGATCGATCCGCAGCTCGTCGTGGCGGAGATCGCGCTCGCGCGATCGATGGCGATCGACGGCGACGCTCAGAGCGCCGCAGAGCTCGCGAAGGCGTTCCGCGCGAAGTACGCCGACCGCGTCGAGGGCGTCGCGCTCGTCGCGCTCGCGTGGGGTCGCGATCCAGGGCGCGGCGAGCAGGCGCCGCCCGAGGCCGACGAGGTCGTGAAGCGCGCGAGCGAGCTTCCGGTGACGCTCTTGTTCGTGCCCCATGCGATAAGCGCGCTCCGCGCCGTCGACAAGCACGCCGCGGAAGACGCGAAGAAGCACATCAACTCCGGGCTCGCCGTCGCGGACGGCCCCGGCGTCGCCGCGTGGCTCGGCAGCATCGCGATCCTCGCGGGCGACGAGGCGCTCGCACGGAAAGCAGCGCTCGCCGCCGTCTCGTTCTCCGCGGTCTATCCACCCGCGCGCGTGCTCGCTGCGCGCGTCGCGCTCCTCGGCGATCGCCTCGACGAGGCGCTCAAGGCGACCGAAGAGCTCGAACCCAGCTCCGCCGACGTCGCGGTCGTTCGCGCGGCTGCAGCGTACGAGCGCGTCGACGCCGACGGCCTGACGCGCGCGATCGACGCCGTCCCGGCGGAGGGGCGCAAGATGCCATTCCTCCAACCGCTCGCGATCGCGACGCAGGTCCTCGCGGGCACGGCGACGGTGCCGACGAAGAACGTCCTCGAGATGTCGGACGACGAAGCGCCGTGGGCCGATCTCGTCGCGATGGATCTCGCGCTCGACCGCGGCGACGTCGACACCGGCGAGGCGATCGCGAAGGCATGGAAGGGCGGCGACGGCCGGCCTCTGCGCCAGCTCCGCCTCGCGCGCCTCGCACGCTACAAGAACGATCTCGAGTCCGCGGATCGTCTCTCGCTCGCCGCGCTGCAAGGCGGCACGGTCACGCCGCGCGTGCTCTGGGAGCGCGCGCTCGTGCTCGTCGCGCGCGGCAAGCACGCCGAGGTCGCTCCGCTCCTCGGCAAGTTCCCGCTCGTGCTCGGCCCGCTCGCGACATGGACGAACGCGTACGCGCTCGCATCCAGCGGCAAGACGGACGAGGCGAAGGGCAAGACGTCGTCGCTCGATCCTCCGCCGGCGGGCGCGCCGTTCCTTGCGCGTGTCATCGCCGCGGCGGCGTTCGGCGCGATGAAAGACAAGAAGCGTGGCGTCGAGTACCTCGCACCGCTCCTCGCGACGGGCAACCACAATCCGGATCTCGTGAACGCGGCGAACGCGCTCGGCTTCAAACGCGTCGAGAAGAAGGGCAAGCCGGCCGGGTTCGACGCGCCGTAGGCTCGCGGCGCTCTAACGCCCCTGCTGCCTCGCCGCGTTGAAACCCGCGCCCGGCACCTGCATCCCCGTGCGCCCTTCCATCATCATCTTCAGCTCGTCCGGCTCTTGCGAGCAGCTCATCGCTTCGTCCTGCGAGATGAGCCGCTTCATGTAGAGCGAGAAGAGGCTCTGGTTCAGCGTCTGCATCCCGTACTTGTCCTGCCCCATCTGCATCTGGCTGTAGATCTGCTGGACCTTGTCCTCGCGGATCAGATTCCGAATCGCCGCGTTCGGCACCATGACCTCGAGCGCGAGCGCGCGACCCGGCGCGTTGTGGCGCTGGATGAGTTGCTGCGTGACGACGCCTTGAAGCACGAACGACAGCTTCGATCGGATCTGCTGCTGCTGGTGCGGCGGGAAAACGTCGATGATGCGGTTGATGCTGCTGATCGCGCTGTTGGTGTGCAGCGTGGCGAACACCAAGTGACCGGTCTCGCTGATCGTGAGCGCCGCCTCGATCGTCTCGAGGTCGCGCATTTCGCCGACGAGCACCACGTCGGGATCCTGGCGCAAGATGTACTTGAGCGCGATCTTGAAGCTCTCGGTGTCGGTCCCGATCTCGCGCTGGTTCACGACGGAGAGCTTGTGCGGATGAAGGTACTCGATCGGATCTTCTACCGTGATGATGTGGAGGCGGCGCTCGCTGTTGATCTTGTCGATCATCGACGCGAGCGTCGTGCTCTTTCCGGATCCGGTCGGCCCCGTGACGAGCACGAGCCCGCTCGGTTTGTTCGAGAGGTCGGAAATGATCTGCGGCAGCCCGAGCTCCTCGAACGACAGGATCTTGAACGGGATGGTTCGGAACGCGCCCGCGACGGCGCCGCGCTGCATGTAGATGTTCGCGCGGAAACGCGAGAGCCCCTTCACACCGAACGACAAGTCGAGCTCGTTGGTCTTCTCGAAGTGCGCCTTCTGCTCCTCGGTGAGCACCGAGAAGCAGATCTGCTTCGTCTCGACGGGGCCGAGAGGCGGAAGCTTGAGCGGCACGACGTTGCCGTCCACGCGCAAGAGCGGCGGCGTGCCCGTCGTGATGTGCATGTCGCTCGCCCCCTTCTCGATCATCGCTTTGAGAAGCTGGTGCAGATTGATCTGGGGGCCGGCCGACTGCGTCATCTCGTCCTTCTTCCTTGTGTCAGTCCGCCATGGTGACGCGCATGACCTCTTCGGTCGTCGTCACACCGTCGAGCACCTTGGCGATGCCGCTCATGCGGAGCGAGCACATGCCGTTCTTGATCGCCGCCATCTTGAGCTCGGCGGTCGATGATCCCTGAAGGACCATCTCCTTCAGCGAATCGTTGAAGCGCATGACCTCGTAGAGCGCGACGCGCCCTTTGTATCCCGAGCCGTTGCACGTGCGGCAACCTGCGCCCTTGAAGAGCTTCGCGCCTGCGATTTGTTCTGCCGTGAAGCCGACCTCTTCGAGGTGAGCGTGCTCCATGCGAAGCGGCTGCTTGCAGTCGACGCACACCTTTCGCGCGAGGCGTTGCGCGAGCACCAGGTTGATCGACGCCGTAATGAGGAACGGCTCGACGCCCATGTTGAGGAGGCGCGAGATCGTCGCCGGCGCATCGTTCGTGTGGAGCGTCGAGAGCACCATGTGCCCCGTGAGCGCCGCCTTGACCGCGATCTCCGCGGTCTCGAAGTCGCGGATCTCTCCGACCATCAGGATGGCCGGATCCTGCCGCAAGAACGCGCGCAGGCTCATCGCGAAGTTCAGCCCGATCTCCTCGTGCATCTGCACTTGGTTGATGCCGTGCAAGTTGTACTCGACGGGATCTTCCGCCGTGCTGATGTTGTGCGCCGGCTTGTTCAAGTCGCTGAGCGCCGAGTAGAGCGTCGTCGTCTTTCCGGATCCCGTCGGCCCCGTGACGAGGACCATTCCCCACGGCTGATGAATGGCCCACAGGAAATCGTCGAGCGGCTTCTGATCGAAGCCGAGCTTCGTCATGTCGAGCTGCAGGTTCCCCTTGTCGAGGAGGCGCATGACGATCTTTTCGCCCCAGATCGTCGGGAGCACCGAGACGCGGAAGTCCATCTCGCGTCCCTTGCCGAGCTTCAGCTTGATGCGTCCGTCCTGCGGAAGGCGCCGCTCGGCGATGTCGAGCGAGCTCATGATCTTCACGCGCGACGCGATCGCGTTCTTCAGCTTGAGCGGCGGCGTCATCTCTTCGGCGAGGACGCCGTCGATGCGGTAGCGCACGCGAAGCTTCTTTTCGTACGGCTCGATGTGGATGTCGCTCGCGCCCTTCTTGATGGCGTTGAGCAGCACCATGTTGACGAGACGAACGACCGGCGCATCCTCGCTGGCCTTCTCGAGCTCGAGAAGATTGATGTCGTCGTCGTCGCCGCCGAACTCGATCTCCCCTTCTTCGAACCCGGCCATGACCTCGTCGTACGAGGGGCCGACGTTGTAATATTTTTCGATCGCGGTCGCGATCGCGGTCTCGCTCGCGATGACGGGCTCGATGTTGTAGCCGGTCAGGAATTTCAAATCGTCGATCGCGTTGAGGTTCGTCGGATCGGCCATCGCGACGATGAGCGAGTTGCCGGTGCGCGAGACCGGGATGACCTTGTGCTTCTCGCACTGCTCCTTCTGGACGAGCTTCAAGATCTCGGCGTCGATCTCGTACTCGTCGAGGTTGACGGTCGGAACGCGGTACTGCTGCGAGAGGAAGCTCGTGATCTCGTCGTCGCTCACGTACCCGAGCTTCGCGAGCGTGTACCCGAGGTTCTGTCCCGATTTCTGCTGTTCGTCTTGGGCGTGACGAAGCTGCGCGAGGCTGATCAGCTTCTCGCGGACCAGCAGCTCTCCGAGCCTGTTCGAATTCCCCATATCACTCCGCTGGTTTGCTGGGTGTCCCCGCCCAACTGGACTGCCCCGGCGCAAGGCGCCCGAGCATTCACTAGCGTCAGCGAAGCCCCGAGGAAGGTCAAGGGCATGCGCTATAGGAACGGCAGTGTTCGAGCGATTCTTCAAGAGGGGGCGCGCCGCGGACGGCGCCCGTAAGGCCGAGCTCTCCGGGGATCTCGCCCAGGCGACGGTGCTCTTTGCGGAGGCGGGGCAGCTCGCGGAGGCCGCGCGCGTGATGCTCTTGCGCGGAGACGCCGAGGTCGATCCGGCGAAGCGGCTCGTGCATTTCACGCAGGCAGCGGCGACGGCGCCGAGTGACCACGAGACGGCGCGGATGGCGAAGAAGAAGCGCGCGCTGCTCATCGTCGCGCTCGCGGGCGAAGGGGCGGTGTCGGCTGTGTCGCGGCGCGATCTGACGGAGGCGGCGCGCGATCTCGAGGCGGTCGGTGATCAGGAGAGCGCGGCGGCGGTGTATGCGCGCCTCGGTGACGTCGAGGGGGAAGCGCGCGCGCTCGCCGAAGCGGGCGACGTCGAGAAGCTCGAGTCGCTCTTGACGGAGCAGCACGGCAAAGACCGGCGCGAGCGCGACCGGGTCGATGCGCACCGCGAGGTCGAGACGCTCGCCGCGAGTGGACGACGGCGCGAGGCGCTCGCGGCGGCCGTCGCGTTCGCCGCGCGAGCGACGCAGGCGACCGCACGCGAAGCGATGACGTCGCGCGCCGAGCAGCTCCGCGCGCGTCGCGCGACGGGACCGACGGTGAAGCTGTCGCTCGACGGGCGCGCGGTGACGTTCGTGCTCGGGCCCGAGGTGATCGTGGGTCGCACGGAGGGCGCGTTGCAGATCGCGTCGGCGGCGGTGAGCCGTCAGCACTTGTCGATCAAGCGCGACGGCGACGCGATCGTCGTGCGCGATCTCGCGAGCCGAAACGGCACGCAGCTCCGCGGGCTCGCCCTCGGCGGCGTCGTCAACGTGGCCGACGGGCTGGATCTGCGCCTCGGCAAAGAGGTCCCCGTGCGCGTCGCGCCGAGCGCCGAAATCGCGGGGGCCGTCGCGATCGATCTCGCGGGCCATCGGTACATCGCTCCACTCGGCGAGGCGCGCCTCGGCGTCGGATCGTGGCGGCTCGAGATCGCCGGCGACGGTTGGATCGAGCTCGTGACCGACGACACACCGCCCGCGCTCGCGGCCGACGTGCAGCTCGTCGCCCGCACGACGTTGCTGGTCGGCGACGCGATCGGAACCGTGCGAAACGGCGAGGCTCGGCTCCGCGTGCTCGGCTAGGCTCACGCGCGTGAGCCTCTGGTCGCGACTGCGCGGGAAAAAGAGCGCGCCGTCCGCGCCCGCCGAGACGCCGACCGAGCCCGCGCCCGAAGAGAAACCGCCGCCGCTGCCGAGCGAGATCGATCGCCTCGCGAGCATCGGCGAGGACGGCGGACCGACGCTCGACGAAGCGATGCGCGCGTTCCAGATGCTGCGCATGTCGCCGGAGGAAGGAAAAGCGATTCAGGCATTGCTCGCGCGCGACGCGGTCGTGCCGCTGCCCGAGCCTCTGTTGATCACGGCTGCGTCGGCGCTCCTCGATCGAGGAGAGCCGGCGCGCGCAAGGGAAGCGCTTGCGCGCGCGACGTCGTCTCCGGCGCTGCTCCTTCGCGCCGACATGATCGCGGACGGCGGAGATCTCGGCGGCGCGGTCGCGCTCATCGAGCGCGTGCTCCTTCGCAACCTCGATCATCCGGGCGCGCGCGAGCGTCACCGCCGATGGCGTGACGCGCTCGGCTTCGATCGCGACGCGCCGCGCATCGACGCGAGCGCCGCGACCGTCGTGACGAACGAGCCCGACGCGCCGTTTCGTTTGCTGCGCGAGGCCGCGCGCGGTGGAGCCGGCGCCGTCTACGAAGCAGAAGATCGCGAGCTCTCGCGCAAGGTCGCGCTGAAGGTCTACCACCACCCCGAACGCGATCGCGCGCAGCTCGCGCACGAAGCGCGCGTCGCCGCGGCGCTCGCGGGGCCGAACGTCGTGCGCGTCCTCGACGCCGATCCGGACCACGGATGGCTCGCGCTCGAGTGGGCCCCGTGCGGTGCGTTGCGTGACGCGATCCGTGCGCGCGACGCGGGTACGCTCCTTCCGATCGAACGTTGGGCGATGCCGCTCGCCGCCGCGCTCGCGCGCATCCATGCGGCCGGCTGGGTCCATCACGACGTGAAGCCCGCGAACGTTCTCTTGCACGCGCCCGACGCTCCCCTCCTCTCCGACTTCGGGACATCGCGACGCGCCGGCGAGCCGAGCCCGCCGGGAAGCCTCGGCTACGTCTCGCCCGAACGCCTCTCAGGACGCCCGAGCGATCCGCGCGACGACGTCTACGGCTTCGGCCGCATCCTCGAGGACGTGCTCGACACCGTCGGCGACGCCGCGACGATCGCGCGCTGGCGCCCCATCGCCGCTGCATGCGTCGGCCCCGACGCCTCGCGCCCCGCCGACGCGCGCGCCCTCGTCACGCGCCTCCGCATCGAAGTGCCTTGAGGCGCGCGACGGCGGCTCGTAGTAAAGCATCGAAGAGAAGCCATGCCCACGACCTACGCCGACCTGATCGCCAGCGTTAAAAAGACGACCAAAGAAGTCTCGCTCGACGAGCTGAAGCGCCGCATCGAGGCGGGCGAGAAGATGACCTTGCTCGACGTCCGCGAGAAGGAAGAGGTTCGCGCGGGGTACATCCCAGGCGCACTCTCGATCCCGCGCGGCTTCCTCGAGATTCAAGTCGAGGGACGCATCCCCGACAAGGGGGCGAAGATCATCGCGTACTGCGCGGGCGGCACGCGATCGGCGCTCGCGGCGGCGACCCTGGCGAACCTCGGGTACACGAACGTGGAGACGGCGAACCCGGGCTTCGTGCGGTGGAAGGATCTCGGTTATCCGATGGAGACGCCGCCGTCGCTGACCGACGCGCAGCGCGATCGGTACTCGCGGCACATCTTGTTGCCCGAGGTCGGCGAGGCCGGTCAGGCGAAGCTCCTCGCGAGCAAGGTGCTGCTCCTCGGCGCGGGCGGTCTCGGATCGCCGGCGGCGCTGTACCTCGCGGCGGCGGGCGTCGGCACGCTCGGCGTCGTCGATGCGGACACGGTCGACGCGTCGAACCTGCAGCGGCAGATCATCCACGCGACGAGCCGCGTCGGCATGCCAAAGGTCGAGAGCGCCGCGAAGACGATCGCCGAGCTGAACCCCGACGTGAAGGTCGTTGGCTACAAAGAGCGCATGACGAGCGCGAACGTCGATCGCCTCTTCAAGGACTACGACGTCGTCGTCGACGGCACCGACAACTTCCCGACGCGCTACCTCGTCAACGACGCGAGCGTCTTCCTCGGCAAGCCCGTCGTGCACGGGAGCATCTTCCGCTTCGACGGACAGGTGACGACATTCATCCCGGAGCGCGCGGCGAAGAAGCTCGGGATCGCGAGCGGGCCTTGCTACCGATGCTTGTATCCGGAGCCGCCGCCCCCCCACCTCGCGCCCAGCTGCCAAGAAGCGGGCGTGCTCGGGATCTTGTGCGGCATCATCGGGACGCTGCAGGCGACGGAAGCGATCAAGCTCTTGCTCGGCAAGGGCGATTCGCTCGCGGGGCGACTGCTGACGTACGACAGCTTGAAGATGAAGTTCCGAGAGCTGAAGCTGCGCAAGGATCCGAGCTGCCCTGTGTGTAGCGCGAAGCCGACGATCACGAGCTACGTCGACTACGAAGGGTTCTGCGCGATCGGGTGAAGCATTTGGCGTCGCCAACGCGCGCGCGTGCTTATCCTTTCGAAATGCCGAACGCGCCATCGCATCGAAGGGTCCTCGTCACGGGGGCGACGGGGTTCGTCGGCAAGGCGCTCGTGCCCGCGCTCGTCGCCGCCGGATACGACGTTCGCGCAACGACGCGCGACGTCGCGCGCGCGACCGAGATGGCGCGCGTCGAATGGGTCCGATGCGACGTCAGCCAGCGCGTCGACGTCGAGCGTGCGCTCGCAGACGTCGACGCCGTCTTCTTCCTCGTGCACGCGATGGGCGACGGGGCCCATGACTACGTGGAGAGGGAGCGACGGGGCGCACTCGAGCTCCGCGAGGCCGCCGCACGCGCAGGCGTGAAGCGCATCGTGTACCTCGGTGGAGTCGCGCCGGCCGCCGCGCCGTCGGAGCACCTGAAGAGCCGCCTCGCGGTGGGCGAAGTGCTGCGCGCGGGCTCGGTTCCCGCGATCGAGCTCCGCGCCTCCATGATCATCGGCAAGGGGAGCGCGTCGTGGCAGATCGTCCGCGACCTGGCGCTCCGACTGCCGGCGATGCTCCTGCCGTCGTGGACGGCGTCGCGCACGTGCCCGATCGCGATCGACGACGTTGTGGTCGCGCTCGTGCGCGCGCTCGAAGTGCCCCTCGCATCGAGCGCTTGGTACGACATCCCCGGCCCCGACACAGTCAGCGGTCGCCAGATCTTGTCGACGATCGCTGCGCTCCGCGGCCGCCGCGTTCCGGGATTCCCCGTGCCGTTCCTCAGCGTGTCGCTCTCGTCGTGGTGGCTCAAGCTCGTCACCCGCGCGGACTTCTCGCTCGCGCGCGAGCTCGTGCTCGGCTTCAAAGGCGATCTGCTCCCGCAAGACGATCGCTACTGGGCGGAGATTCACTACACCCCCGAGTGGACCTTCGAAGCGGCCGCGCGAGAAGCGCTGGCCGACGAAGCCGTCGACGCGAGCCTGCGCGGCGCTGCCGGGAGATTCGAAGAGGCGGTGGTGCAGCTGGTGTCCCCGAAGCTCTCTCACTGAGGTCGATCGCCGCTGCGACGGAGCCGTTGGCGCGAGAGCGGCAGCGCATCGTGCTGCAAAGCACAGCGCGGTCCCCGCGATCCATCGCGGTCGCGTGTTCACCCACATCGCGCGGCCACGCGAGCGGCGGCGGTATGCCGGGTCTCGCTCGATCCAGTGCCGCGCCGCACGGAACGCACGTTTTCCCGATGAATCGCGCGCCTTACGCCCCGCGCGCGGCCAACGACGTGCTGGTGCGCCGCTTGCGATGGCGATGCGCATGAGCACCCTCCGTCCGATCCGCCTCGCGAGCACGCTCCTCGGCGCGACGCTCCTCGTCATGCTCCCCATCGCCGGCTGCGCGGCGCATCACGCGGACGGCGGCGACGGCGAGTCCGAGCCCGAGACCGTGAGCGCGAGCCCCGAAGCGCTCTCGTCGGTGAGCTGCGGCACGAGCAGCGCAACTGGCTACCGCAACGGTAGCGCGTTCGGGATCACCGTCGTCCACGTCGACGGCAAGTCGGTCGAAGAGCATACGGCCGACGCGTACTACGTCATGGCGGAGGCAGCGGGGCGCGACGGCATCCAGCTTCGCATCGTGAGCGGCTTTCGAACGATGACCGAGCAGGAGTACCTCTACGGCTGCTACACGCACTGCAACTGCAACGGCTGCAACCTCGCCGCGCATCCGGGGTACAGCAACCACCAAAGCGGTCACGCGCTCGATCTCAACACGTCGTCGGCGGGCGTCTACTCGTGGCTCGCCGCGCACGCGGCGCACTACGGCTTCTCGCGAACGGTGCCGTCGGAAGCGTGGCACTGGGAGTGGTGGGGCGGCGGACCGGGCGGCGGACCGTGCGCGGGCGGCGGTGGTGGGGGGGGCAGTACGGGCGGTTGCCATTCGGCGACGTTGGGACGCGAGGTCGAAAACAACGCGTGCGTCCAGAGTCGCTCGGATCAGAAGTGGTACCAGTGCAACAACGGGACGTGGGTCGATCGGTGGTCGGATCCGGCGGCGTGCGCGTCGGTGCATCCGCTCTGATCGCGCGGAGGACGGCGCACGCGAAACGATTCGATTTGAATTTCTCCCAATCTTCCGCTCTTCCTGTGCGCTCCTCATGCGCCCCGCTCTGCTCGCCGCGTTTCCTCTCCTCTTCGCGTGCACCCCGACTGCTCCGACGGAGACGAAGTTGCCGACGCCCGATCCGAAGCCGATCTCCGCGCGCTCCACACCGACCTTCGACGACGACGTCGCCTTCCTCCGCAAGTACGGCGCGATCACGGTCCTCGAATCACCCACCGGCGGCCGCGTCGCGCTCTCGGCGAAATACCAGGGCCGCGTGATGACGAGCGCCGTCCGCGCCGACGCCGCGAGCCTCGGGTGGATCCACCGCGACTTCATCGCCTCCGCGAAAACACGCACGCCGTTCGACAACTACGGAGGCGAAGATCGCTTCTGGCTCGGGCCCGAAGGCGGGCAGTTCGCGCTCTACTTCGCGCCCGGCAAAGCGTTCGAGTTCGCGCAGTGGCAAACGCCCGCGGCGCTCCAAGAAGGCGAGTGGTCCGTGAAGGAGACGACGCCGACGAGCGTGACGTTCACGCGCGACATGAAGCTCGTGAACTGGTCGGGCACGACGTTCGAGCTCTCGGTCGAGCGTACCGTGCGCATCGTCGCGACGGAGCCGCTCCTCACGGCGGCGCCGCGCGCGCGATGGATCGCGTACGAATCGGTGAACAAGATCACGAACACCGGAAAGACCGCGTGGACGCGCGAGACCGGGCTCCTCAGCGTGTGGATCCTCGGGATGTTCCAGCCCGCGCCCGACGCGAAGATCGTCGTACCCTTCAAGAAGGACGGCGCCGGCGACGTCGTCAACGATCGCTACTTCGGAAAGGTGCCGGCCGATCGCCTGCGCGTCGACGACGCGACGTCGTGCATCACGTTCACCGCCGACGGAAAGCACCGCAGCAAGATCGGCCTCAGCGCAACGCGGGCGACCGCCGCGCTCGGGAGCATCAGCGCGAGCGCGCGCATGCTCACGCTCGTGCGCCTCGCGCAGCCGACCGCATCGGCCGACTACGTCGACAACATGTGGGAGAAGCGCGCGGACCCGTTCAAAGGCGACGCGATCAACGCCTACAACGACGGCCCGACCGAGCCGGGCAAGCCGTCGCTCGGCGGCTTTTACGAGCTTGAGACGAGCTCCCCCGCGGCGGCGTTGAAGCCGGGCGAGTCGCTCACGCACACGCACGCGACGCTGCACGTCGAGCTCGACGACGACTTGCGCGCGGCGATCGCGAAGCCGAACGCGTTCCCCATCCCTGCAGCGTGCTTGTTCTAGACGATCAGAAGTCGTCGCCCATGGACGCGGCGGGCGCGTCGTCCGGATCGATCGCCGGCGTGTGCGTCGCAGGTCCCAGCGCGCGCGGCGCGTGCGGGACGATCGGGAGCGCGAGCGGCGGCGCTTTCGGCGGCGGCCAGGTGGTCACGTAGTTCGGCGTCTCGCCCGGACCGCTGGTGTCGATCCACGACACGTGCCCCGCGCCCTCGCGCACGTCCATGTGGACGAAGCTGCTGTTCGGGTAGTAGCCGCAGCCGGTGTCGTCGAGCGTCTTGCAGAACGCGACGAGGTTCTCGTTCGTCACGCCCTCGAGTCGGAAGTCGAGCGCGCGCGCGCTTGCGTGGTAGCTCCCGGTGCTCGCGGGCCGGTAGCCCGAGACGACGACGATCTTCGGCGGCTCGCCCGACTTCGCGAAGCGATCGACCACGCGCTGCAAGCGCACGATGAGCCCCGGATCGAAGCGGCGGATCCCGCGCGCGATGTTCGCCCCGGGCACCTTTGCGAGATCCGCGATCGGCTCCGCCGGCTTGGGTGCGCCGCCTCGCGCGATGATCGAGAGGTTCTCGACGGCGAGCGCCGCCGGCTTCCCGTCGCACGTCGCGAGCGAGAACTTCGCGCTCTCGACGCCCGTCGTCACTTCGACGGGCGCCTTCACGCACGGCGGCTTGGGAGGCGCAGGCTTTGCGGGAGCGGCGAGCTTCGCGGGAGCGGCGGGCTTCGCGGGACTGGCGACGATCGGCGTCGCCTTTCTTGGCGTCGCGCCTTTCGCATCCACTGCCGCGACCTTCTTCGGCGGCTTCGCGGCAGGCTTCGACGCGGCGGGCTTCGCGGGGGCCGCGCCCGGCTTCGCAGGCGTCGGTGCCGCGTGCTTCTTCGGCGGCTCTGGCTGCAGATCAGGCTTGGTCTCCGCGTGTGCAATCGCGGGGACGACGAGGACGAGCGCGGCGGCAATCAGGCTCTTCGTGGACATCAAACCCTCCGAACGTACGCCCCGTGATGCCCCTTCCCGCGCATGGAGGGCAAACTTTCCGCGGACCTGACCGGTCGACTCTTGACATGCGTACAGGATTCTTCAGTGTGCGCGTTCGGCATGCGACACGACAGCAGAGTGCAGGGGATTCCGGAAACCACGGCGTCGAGCCAACATCTCGCGGCGCTCGAGGCGCTCTTCGCGCCCAAGACGCCCGCGCCACCGCCTGTCGCCTCGAAGCGCGACTCCGCGAAGATGGTGACGACACCGACGCGCACACCGAGCGGGTCGGCCCAGTCGACCCCCGCGCGTGCGGCCGAGCAGGCGCGCCTCGTCGCTCGCCTCCTTGCCGCCGAAGGTCGAACCGAGGTCTCGCGCGCGGCCGACGACGTCTTGCGCGCGGGCTTCGCGTTTCCGGACGAGCAAGAAGTTCATCTTCAGCTCCTCGAGCACGCCGACGAAGATCAGGTCCGCAGCGCGCTCTCCGTCTTCGCGCGTCTGCTCGACGCCGAGCCCGCGAAGCGTCTCACAGTGCTCGACGCGCGCCTGCGTCGTATCGAAGCGTTCGCCGACGAAGCCGCGACGCGCGATCTCGGCTCCGAGATCCGCAAGAAGCTCGCACGCTCCGCTCGGCCGCTATGACCCGCACGGAGTTCGAAGCCGCCTTCCGCAAGCTCGTTCTATCGGCAGGCCGCGGGACCGACAACGTCTCGTGCCTCGCCTGCGACCGCTGCGAGCGGTGCAGCGAGTCGACGTTCTGCCGCGACTCCAAGGGGCTCACGCGCTGCAACTACTGCGTGTCGTGCGTCGACTGCACCGACGCGTCGCACTGCACACGGTGCACCGGATGCCTCGCGTGCCAGCAGTGCACCGACTGCGAGCGCTGCATCGGGAGCGCGTACCTCGTTCGATGCGTCGGCTGCAGCGGCTCCACGTACTGCTACGGATGCGTCGGTCTCGCGAAGAAGGACTTCCACATCCTGAACGAGCCGTACGACCGGACGGCCTACTTCGAGATGGTCGCGAAGCTCGATCGCGAGCTCCGGGGCGCGCGATGAGGCGACGGAGAAAAGCGCGATGAGGGCAATCGTCCAGCGCGTCGCCTGGGCGAAGGTCGAGGTCGACGGCGAGACCATCGGCGCGATCGACAAGGGGCTCCTCGTGTACCTCGGCGTCGGCGAGGGCGACGGCGACACCGAGAGCAACTACGTGCTCGGCAAGGCGCTAGGCCTTCGCATCTTCGAAGACGACCACGGCAAGATGAACCACGGCGTCGTCGACGTCGGCGGCAAGCTCCTCGTCGTCAGCCAGTTCACGCTCTACGGCGACGTGCGACGCGGACGCCGACCGAGCTTCGAGGACGCGATGCCGCCCGCCGAGGCCGAGCGCATGTACGACGCGTTCGTCACGCGCGCGCGCGTCATTCTGCCCGTCGAGACCGGACGCTTTCGGGCGTCGATGAAGGTGACATCGCTCAACGACGGCCCCGTCACGATCTGGATCGACTCCGAGAAATCTGCGTAGATCGACGCGTGAGCGACGAGCCGAAGGTCGAGCCCGCGGAACACGACGAGGGCACCGATCCGATCTTCGATGCGCTATGGGCGCGCGTGCTCGCAGCGTGGGACGACGAGAAGACGCACGCCGCGCTCCTCGATCACGCGCTCCGCGAGCAACGGCTGCCGGACGCCGCGGGACGCTACCGCGCGCTGAAGGACGATCCGCAGAAGGGCGCCGTCGCGACGAAGAAGCTCGGCGCGATCGTGCTCGCCGCGACGCAGCTCCTCTTCGCGATGAAGACGCCTCCGCGAGCGAAGGTCCCGCTACCGGTCACGATCATCGCCGCGATGATTTGCGTCGCGACGCTG
>JAYVXB010000406.1:0-5203 GCA_043785585.1 Deltaproteobacteria bacterium
TCGGGATGCGGCATGAGACCGAAGACGTTCTTCTTCGCGCCGCCGTAGATGCCGGCGATGCCGTCGAGCGATCCGTTGGGGTTGGCCGCGTCGGTGACGTCGCCGTTCGCCGTGCAGTAACGGAGCGCGATGCGATCGCCGTCGGCCAGCTCCTTCATGACGCGCTCGCTCGCTTGGTAGCGCCCCTCGGCATGCGCTATCGGCAAGCGCCACACCTTGCCCGGCTCTTTCGTGAACGGCCCCTTCGCCGTGACCTTCACGTGAAAGTCGCCGCACTCGAAGCGCATGTGGAGGTTGCGCGTGAGCGCGCCCGGCAAGAGGCCCACCTCGGTGAGGATTTGGAATCCGTTGCAGACGCCGAGGACGTAGCCGCCGCGGTCGGCGTGCGCGCGGATCGCCGGGACGATCGGGCTCACCTTGGCGATCGCGCCGCATCGAAGGTAGTCGCCGTAGCTGAAGCCGCCGGGGATCGCGACGAGATCGGTGCCGGAGGGGAGCGTCGTGTCGGTGTGCCACACGACGCGGACGTCGCCCGCCGCGCCGCAAACGTCGCGCAAGGTGCGGATCATCTCGGCGTCGGCGTTGGAGCCGGGGAAGACGACGACACAAGCTCGCATGGCGACGCGGATTAGCACGGCGAGGCGGGCGTCACCAGGGCCGCCCCCCGCGATTACCTCGGATCGAGCTTCGCCAGCGGGACGCTCGCGATCGCCGTCCACGTCTTCGTCTTGCCGACGGAGTACGCGAGCGCGACCGGGATTTCGTAACGCTCGAGATCGTACTTGAGGACGACCTCGATCGAGTCGACCGTATCGAGCGCGCTGCACGTCTTCGCCGCGTCGCCTTTGTTCGCGGCGCCGCGCGTCGTCTTCGTCGTGACGAGCTGAATCGCATCGCACCCGAGGAGCTTCGCGACGCGAATGCGCTCGGCCTTGAGCGCGCGCTCGCCCCCAGCCCCTTCGGCCTTCTCGCCCAAGCGCTGGGCGATCTTCGAGCCGGCGATCGCGTACGACCACGTCACGGTCAGGCGATGCTTCCCCTTCTCGATCGACGCGTCCTCCGCGGGGACGGCGAGCTTCATCGTCGTCACGCGCGCGGTCAGCTCGTCCGCGCTCACGTCGACCGGCGGTGATTCGCTCGGCAGATCCGCGCGCGCGACGCTGTCGAGGCTGAGGCCGAGCTTCGCGAGATCGCCGACCGCGGGCGCGCCGTCCTTCGCGTAGAAGACGAGGTTGCCCGCGCCGAACCCGACGCTCCCGTCGACGAGCGTGAGCTTCTGGAGCGTGAGCGCGTGCGCGTCGATCGGAACCTCGACCGGCGCGCTCGTCACGAGGTCCGGATCTCCCACACGAAGCGCGCGATAGAGCTTCACGCGCGAGAGCTGCGCCCCTTCGCGCCCGAGCGACTCCGAGTCGATGATCGCGCCGACGCCGACGACCGCGACGCGATGGGTCGCGCGATCGACGATGCGCAGCGTGGCGCCTTCGATCGTCAGCTCGTACTTCGAGTGATCGAGCTCCATGATCGCGGACTTCAAGAAGCGACGGTGCGCCACGACCTTGAAGGAGAGCGCTATTTCCGCCGGCGCGAGATCGAGCAGCGTGATCGATTCGCACTTGTCGTTACGCGCGATCATCCGGATGCGCTCGCCCGGACGCCACGGCGCTTCGATCTCCGAGTCGACGTCGTTCTTCCATTTCCCGGCGGTGCCGTCGGTCGACGCGACGTACGCGAGGAAGCGCGGGCCGTCGTAGCCCGTCTTCACGGTCTCGAGCTCGCACGCGATCTCGCCGTGCGGTCCGCGGAAGACGAACGCGCCGGTGACGCTCGGATCGGAGAGCGTCTCGGCGCCGCCGTTCTCCGCTTCGACGACGAGGCCGACGCCGAAGCGATCGTTCGTGCCGCCGCCGCCCGAGCCGTCGAACGTGCCGTCGTCCTTCGCGGCGGGGAGCGCGCGGCCGGATGCGTACGGGTGGAAGAGTTGGACGCTCTTCACCTTGACGGTGATGCCGCCGCCGGATGACTCGACGGAGAGACCTCCCGACTCGGGCTTCGCGGGCGCGGCGGCCACGGGTGCCGCGGACGCGCTGGCTGACGCGGAGGCGGACGGGACGGTGCTCGTCGTCCCTTTGCCGCACCCCACGGCGGCGACGGCGAATGCGAAGACGATGAAACCGCGGGCGACCGAACGGGGCATGGATCCTCCGAGTGCGTGCGACCGTAGTACGCGCGCGCGGCGGAGAACCTACCTGGGCCGCGTGGCGATCACCATCAGCGCCCGCGCATACGGCGGCGGAAACGCGCCGCGCACGACCTCGACGTGCAGGCCCGCGCGCTCGAGCAGCACGCCGACGTCGGGCCATAGGAACGTCAGGTAGTACATGACGAACTCCGGTTTCAGGACGGCGTTGCGTACGTGCATCGCGGCGTTGAACGCGCGCGCGAAGATGCGCTCGGGCACGCGAAGCGCCGTCCGCTCCGCCGTCGCGAAGACGAAGCGACCGCCGGGACGGAGGGCGCGCGCGATGCCCGCGACGAAGCGCGGTTCGTCCTTCGGCAAGATGTGCCCGAACGCGCCGACGGACGTCACGACGTCGAACTCCGAATCGAACGGCATCGCGAGCGCATCGCCGCGCACGAGCTCGATCGCGGCGTCGCCCGGCGCGCCCTCGAGCCGGCGTCGCGCCTCCGCTAGCATGCCGTCGCTGAAGTCGAGACCGACGATGCGGTCGCGGCAAACCGGTCGCAACCAGCGCATCGCCGCGCCGGTCCCGCAGCAGACGTCGAGCGCGGAGCCGATCGATTGCGGCGCTCCGATGTACGCCGCCATCGACTCGAGGATCGCGTCGGGCGTCCGAAACGGCGTGTGGTCGAACTTCGGCGCGAGCATGTCGTAGCCGCGCTCGGTCGACACGAGCGCCTGCGCGATCAGCTCGAAGAAGCTCGGCCCTTCGGGGTGGAACATCTCGCCGCAGCCTACCCCGCCTGTCCCCTCGCGCCGCGCCGATGCGGGTGATAAGTAGCGGCGCATGGCGCACGCGCAGTTTCCCGGCGATCTCCCCATCACCCCCGCGCTCATCAAGCAGCACAAGATCACGACGGACGAATACGCGGTCGTCGAGAAGTCACTCGGACGCGCGCCGTCGTACACCGAGCTCGGCGTCTTCAGCGTCATGTGGAGCGAGCACTGCTCGTACAAGTCGTCGCGCGTTCACTTGCGGCGCCTGCCGACGAAAGGGCCGCGCGTCATCTGCGGGCCGGGTGAGAACGCGGGCGTCGTCGACATCGGCGACGGATTCGCGGTCGTCTTCAAGATGGAGTCGCACAACCACCCGAGCTTCATCGAGCCGTACCAAGGCGCGGCGACCGGCGTCGGCGGCATTCTGCGCGACGTCTTCACGATGGGCGCTCGACCGATCGCTTCCCTCAACTCGCTGCGCTTCGGGCGTCCCGATCATCCGCGCACAGCCGAGCTCCTTCGCGGCGTCGTCGCCGGCATCGGCGGCTACGGCAACTGCATCGGCGTCCCCACCGTCGGCGGCGAGCTCATGTTCGACGCGCGCTACGACGGAAACGTCCTCGTCAACGCATTCACCTGCGGCATCGCCCGCACCGATCGCATCTTCTACGGACGCGCGACGGGCATCGGTTACTCGATCCTTTACATCGGCGCCAATACCGGACGCGACGGCATCCACGGCGCGACGATGGCGTCCGACGAGTTCTCCGAAGCGGGACCGTCGCAGCGGCCGACGATGCAAGTCGGTGATCCGTTCATGGGGAAAATCCTCCTCGAGGCGTGCCTCGAGCTGTTTCAAGAGGACGTGCTCGAAGGCATCCAAGACATGGGCGCCGCGGGGCTCACGTCGTCGTCGGTCGAGATGGCGGGGCGCGCGGGAAACGGGATCGAGCTCGATCTCGACGCGATCCCCCGACGCGCGAAGAAGATGACGCCGTACGAGATTCTTCTCAGCGAATCGCAGGAGCGGATGCTGCTCGTCGCGAAGCCGGGGAAGGAAGCGCGCGTCCTCGAGATCTGCAAAAAATGGGAGATCGACTGCGCGGTCATCGGCAAGGTGACCGACACGAAGCGTTGGGTCATCAAAGCGACGCCCAACTTCGATCCGCTGAGTGACGATCCGTCGAAGGCCGCGCCCGTCGTCGCGTGCGACATTCCGATCGGCGTCTTGACCGACGACGCGCCTGTCTACGATCGCCCGCGAAAGCCCTTCGAGGCGCAGAGCGCGGCGAACGATCAGGGCATTCCGGATCCGGGCGATCTGCGCGACGAGCTCCTCGCGCTGTGCGCGTCGCCCAACGTCGGATCGCGACGGTGGATCTGGCGTCAGTACGATCACATCGTGCGCGGCGGGACGATCGTGCGGCCCGGCTCCGACGCGGGCGTCGTGCGCGTCCCGTGCGAGAAGGACGGCAAGACGATCGACAAGTTTCTCGCGTTCGCCGTCGACTGCAACGCGCGGATGGTCGAGCTCGATCCATACGTCGGCGCCGCGATGGCGATCGCCGAGGTGTGCCGCAACTTGGTGTGCAGCGGCGCCGAGCCGCTCGCGATCACCGACTGCCTCAACTTCGGAAATCCGGAGCGACCCGAGGTGATGGAGCAGCTCGCGCGCGCGATCGACGGGCTCGCCGCCGGTTGCAACGCGCTCGGCGTGCCGATCGTCAGCGGCAACGTGAGCCTCTACAACGAGACCGACGGGCGCGCGATCCTGCCGACGCCGTCGGTCGCGGCGGTCGGGCTCTTCGCGTCCGCGGACGACATCGTCACGCAATGGTTCAAGCGCGCGGGCGACGTCGTGCTCTTGCTCGGCGGCACCGAAGAGGACGAGCTCCGCGGGCTCGGCGGGAGCGAGTACTTGTGCGCGAAGCTCGGGCGCGTCGTGGGGAACGCGCCGGCGATCGATCTCGTCGCCGAGGCGGCGCTTCAGAAGCTGGTGCTCGGGCTCGCGCGCGCGCACGTGCTCGAGAGCGCGCACGACGTCGCCGAGGGCGGGCTCGCGGTGGCGCTCGCGGAGTGCTGCACGACGGCCCCGGCAAGGGGCGCCGACGTGGGCGCACGGATCGATCTCGACGCGCCGCATCTCCCGATCGAAGTCATCGCGCTCCTCTTCGGCGAGACGCCGTCGCGCGTCGTGATCACGGTGAAGCCGGGCGCGCTGTCGTCGGTGACGGCGAAGGCGGC
>JAYVXB010000407.1:0-5201 GCA_043785585.1 Deltaproteobacteria bacterium
CGCCTCGAGCGTCGCGATCGCGTAGCAGCCGATGTACGCCGTGCCGCTGCCGTACTTCGTCGTCTTGGCGCGGTAGTCGACCGCGCCCGTTCCGACCTCGTACGGATCGGCGCCCGCGCCCGCGGCGATCATGTACACGGTGCCGCCGCTCGTCTGTACGGCCACCGGGCCGTTCGCAGGATTGCCCGCCTTCACCGGGTTCGATCGCTCGTACTCGTGGTCGTGCCCGTTCACGACGAGATCGACGGCGTACTTGTCGAAGATCGGCAAGAGCGCGCCGCGTGTCAGCAAGACATCGCTGTCGGCCGCGTGACGAGACGACGAGACGATCGCGCGATGGCTGATCGCGACGATGAACGGGTGCGCCGCACGATCGGCGTTCGCCTTCGCGAGGTCCGCGTCGAGCCACGCGAGCTGCGCCTTCACTTCGTCGGTCGGCGTGTCGTTCACGGCGATCTGCTCGTCGTCGAGCATCACGAAGTGCGCGTTGCCGACGTTGAACGACGAGAACTTCTTCGCGTAGGGGCCGTCGCCGGGGATGGCGAAGTTGCCGAAGAAGCGCGCCGCTTCGTTCTCGTGGTTGCCCGCGACCGGCACCATCATGATCTGCCCGAGCGTCAGGAACTTCGACCCGTCCGCGGGATCCTTCCAGATCGCGTCGAGCCACTTCGCGTAGAGCGATTCGATCGTCCCGACATCGACGAGATCTCCGCTCACGAGCTCGATGTTCACGCCCGCGTCGCGCATGCGCGAGCCGACGAGCTGCCACGTCGCGACTTGATCGCGCGCGTCGCCGAGGAGGCCGACCGTGACCTTGCCGGTCGCCGGGACCGTCGTGAACGACTGCGTCGCGCTCCATACTTCGCTGCCCGCAGGACCGCCGCCGACTTGGTAGTAGTACGTCTTTCCAGGCGCGAGCCCGCAGACGTGGACCTCGTGCATGTACGTCTCGGGCTCGTCGGCGCCGAGCGCCGCCTTCGGGGCCGGCGTCGTCCAGCTGTAGCCCGCGTGAACGTCCGTGAGTGTCCCGGGATCCGCGCCGAGCTTCACCTTCGCGGCGTGGTTCGCGCCCTTCGTCTCCCACGTGAGCGCGGCGGTCGTGCCGGGATCGGCGTAGCCGGCTTGGCCCATCGTCGTTCCGCCGCCGAGCCCGAGGCGAACGCGCGCGGGGACTGCGGAGGCAGCGCCGAACGCGCTCGTGTCGTCGGGCGCGAAGTCGGTGAACGCGAACGCGAGCGGAACGTAGACGCTGTACGCGCAGCCTGTCGGTTGGAACGTGAAGGGCTGCTCCGAGGTTCCGCTGTCGTCGGTAGGATTCGCAGGACCTCCGCTCGACTTGCTGCTGCACGCGCCGCCCACCGCGCCAATCCCGACCATGCAAAGAGGAGCCAACCACCAAGCAGCACGCATGCGAAGCCCTCCGATCTGCGCAATCTGCCACGGCGGGCACGCTCCGCGTCCGCGGCGCGGTGCGTGTTCACCAAAACGTCACAGAGGCACGGCGGGGCAGTGTCCGGTGCGTGCCACCTCCGTGAACTCGGCACGGCCGCGCTGGCCAGGAACGACGCGCGGGCTGCGTCGCATCGTCGCGGGCGGACGGCTCTTCTCGTACCACGAGCACGCGCACGAGATGACGCCTGCGACGTACATCGAGGCGGTGACGGCGCGACGGATCCACGACCGCGTGCTCCGCTCGCAGCTCAAGGCGGGCTTCGTCGTTCGCGGCATCTTGCCGGAGTACCTCGCCGATCGTCGGAGTCGAAACTTCGCGACGCTCCTCGAGTGGCGGAACCCGAGCTTCACCGCGCCGTGACGTCGCGGGTCACGAGCCTCCGAAGCCGTGGGTCAAGGCTCGAGCTCCCAGTACGCGCGCAGGAGCGTTCGGGGCGCGCAGTGCCGTACTTCCAGCGTCGATGTCCCTTCCGCGCGCACGAGCGTCGCGGGGCTCTCGCGGCCCGTCGTGAGATCCGTCACGCTGCCGAAGGGCCTCACGGCGCGTCCGTGCCGAAGCGTGAGTCGCGCGGTCTCTGCGCCGTAGCGGCTCAGGAGGCCCACCCATTCGTACGCCGTGCCGCGGCCGTACGCGCGAGCCGCCGCGTCGATCGATCGACAGAGTCCTGACTCGAGCCTGTACGAGGTCACGCCGTCGAGAGCCAAATCGATCCGCGCCGTCGCCATCGACGCCGCGCGCGCTTCGCCGTCGGCGCCGACGTTCGTCACGCTCGCGCCGGGGAGGCCGTGGATGAACTCGGTGTATCGGCGGAGGCGCGTGCCGGGGATGCGCGTGACCGTGCGTTCGCATACGACGTCCCAATGCTCACGAGGCGCTTCGCGGCTCGGCTCGAGAGAGCAGACCGATTCGTCGATGGCGATCCGCAAGTTCGCGCCGCGAACGGCGGCCGCGACGGGCTCGCACGACCAGCGCGTCTCTTCCCTTCGCGCTCGAACGAGGCGTCGCCGCGCCGACGATCGCTTCGGGTTCTTCGGCGAGAACGACACGGCGTCGACCGTGACGCCTTCGTCACCGAGCGCGACGACGTTGAACGATGGCCACAGACGCGGCGCCTCGGGTTGGCGCGTCGCATGGAAACGCTCGCTGCGTCCCGCCGTGCCGGCCGACGTGATGAGCAGATCGCCGGAGCCCTCGAGCGTCCCGTGAAGGAGGCGCGCCGTCGGGTAGTGCTTGTGACCGTGCAAGACGAGCACGGCGCGCCCCATCGCGTGGAGCGTCGTGAGCGCGGTGCCCGCGCCGAGCGCCGTCATCGTGAGCTCCTCGCGCTCCGCGTTCGCGACGAGCGCAGGCAGGAGCTTTGCGAGCGCCCATCGCCCGAGACCGGATGCCGCGTCGGGCACGATCTCGCTGACGTCGGTCAGGGGCGTCGGGATGAGGTGGTGATGAAGGAGAAGGACGAGCGGTCGGTCGCGCGGATCGTCCGCGAGCGCTGCGGCCACGCGCAAGATGTCTTCGTGACGAATGATGCCGCCGGCGCTGAAGAGGCCGCGCGGAAGGTACGTCGAGTCGAACGCGACGACGTGCGCGTCGAGCCCGTGGAAATCATCGGGGACGATCTCGGCGAGGATCGGCGTCGTGCAACCCGCGACGTGAACGCGCTGCGGATCGACCGCGTCGCGCAGCGCGCGAAAGAGCTGCGGTCGATGCGGCCCGATGATTCCGGCCCGGCGTCGATCGTGGTTGCCGGGCAAGACGACCGTCGGGACAAGGCGTCCGTAGGCGTCCATCATCCGCGCGTGCAGCTCGAGAAAGTGCGCGACGGCGCGTGGGCGATCGACGGACGCGCTGTCGTAGACGTCGCCGGTGATCGCGAGGAGACCGGGGCCGCCCGGCTCGTCTCTCGTCTCGCGCGCGAGCGCGGCCATCAGGGAGTGAAGCAGCCGCTCTTGCCGATCGCCGTCGGCGAGAAGGTGCAAATCCGAGAGGTGATGGATACGCGCCACGGTCCCTGCGCCCGCGTTCAGGCTAGCGGCGCTGCACCTCGGGTTCGGAAACGTTCTCGTGACGACGTAGATGCAGAATTGGATCGCGCGGGTGCATCGTCGCGGCGGTTTCCTCTCTTCCGACGTGACGCGCCTGCGCAGCCTGGCGCCGCGCGGACGCGGACAAGGCCGAAGCCCGGTCCTAACGACAGGTCGGAGATTCCCAGGAAGGCGGGGAGGTCGGAAAAACCCCTCTCGACTTCCCGCCTTCGCGTCGTCCTGCGAACCTCGAGTCCGGGCTCAGTCTTCGTCGTCGCTGAGGTACGTGTACTTGCCGAGGCTCTCTTCGTAGTGCCGCATCAAGAGCTTCATCTGCTGCAACGTGATTTGCCCGCTGCGCAGCGCCTTCTCGGCCTGCTGCCTCACGCGCTCGACCATCGCCTCGGGTGAGTACTGCACGTAGTGGAGAACCTCGGCGACCGAGTCGCCCTTCACGACGTGCGCGACGTGGTAGCCCTCTTCGCCGAGGCCGAGGCGGACGTGGACGCAGTTCGTGTCGCCGAAGAGGTTGTGCAGATCGCCCAAAATCTCTTGGTACGCGCCGTTCAAGAAGAGCCCCATGAAGTACGGCTCGCCCGGATGGTACGGATGCACCTCGAGGACGTTCTTCACGTCGATGCGATCGATGAAGTGATCGATCGCGCCATCGCTGTCGCACGTAAGGTCGGCGATCGTCGCGCGCACCGTCGGCTCTTCGTCGAGGCGATGGATCGGCATGACCGGGAAGAGCTGGTCGATCGCCCACGTGTCGGGCGCCGATTGGAAGATCGAAAAGTTGCAGTAGTAGATCGCCGCGAGAACGCGCTCGAGGTTCTGCAGCTCTTCGGGCACGAAGCGCATCTTGCGGACGATGGCGAGGATCTTCTCGCAGCAGCACCAGTAGAGGCGCTCGGCCTGCGCGCGCTCGCGGAGCCCGAGGTAGCCGAACTTGAAGAGGCTCTGCGCCTCTTCTTTCGCCTGACTCGCGTCGTGCCACGACTCCTGCACGTTCTTCGGGACGACGTTTTTCCACGTCTCGTAGAGGCCGCGCAAGACCGAGTGCGAGCCGGCCTTCGGCTCGTCGGGCTCGGAGAAGTGAACCTCGTTCACGCCGACGACCTCGAAGACGAGGACCGACTGGTGCGCCGTGACCGCGCGTCCGCTCTCGGTGACGATCGTCGGAACCGTGATGCCGCCCTTCGTGCACGCGTCCTGGATCGAAGCGACGACGTCGGAAGCGTACTCTTGGATGCTGTAGTTCTTCGACGCGTGAAAGTCGGTGTGCGATCCGTCGTAGTCGACGGCGAGACCGCCGCCCGCGTCGAGGTAGCGCATGTTGGCGCCCATCTTCGCGAGGTCGACGTAGATGTTCACCGCCTCGGCCATCGCGTTCTTGATCGGGATGATGCTCGAGATCTGGCTGCCGATGTGAAAGTGGAGGAGCTGCAAGCTCGAGAGCAAGTTGCGCTCGGCGAGCCTGTCGACGACCTCGACGATCTCCGACGACGTGAGCCCGAACTTGGCGCGATCGCCAGCCGAGTCGGCCCAGCGCCCTACGCCTTTGGCCGTGAGCTTTGCGCGAACGCCGAGGCACGGCGCGATGCCGAGCTTTTCCGACGCGCGGAAGACCATGTCGAGCTCTTCGATGCGCTCGAGCACGACGATGACCGTCTTGTCGAAGCGCTGCGCGAGGAGCGCGGTCTCGATGTACTTCTCGTCTTTGTAGC
>JAYVXB010000408.1:0-15924 GCA_043785585.1 Deltaproteobacteria bacterium
GCTTTGCGGTCGAGGCCGTGGGCTCGGGCACCGCGGCGCTGCAGCGCATGGGGCGCGAATCGCCGCCCGATCTCATCATGCTCGACGTGCTCATGCCCGAGCTCGACGGCGTCGAGACGCTCAAGCGCTATCGCGCCGGCGGCGGGCAGCGCCCGGTGGTGATGTGCTCCGCGCTCGACGAATCCGACACGGTGGTGCGCGCGATGCGCGCCGGCGCCACCGACTACATTACCAAGCCGTTCAACGCCGAGGAGCTCAAGGAGATCCTCGAGCGCGTGGCCGTCCGCCCGCGCTCGCTGCCGGCCGCCGCCGCGCCGCACGCGGTGCAGCTCGGCTCGAGCCCGGCCATGCGCGCGCTCGACGAGCTGCTCGACCGCGTCGCCGATGCCGACGTGCCGGTGTTGATCACGGGCGAGTCGGGCGTCGGCAAGGACGTGGTCGCGCGCGAGGTGCACGCGCGCTCGTCGCGGGGCAAGAAGGTCTTCATCAAGATCAACTGCGCCGCGCTGCCGGGCGAGCTGCTCGAGTCCGAGCTCTTCGGCCACGAGCGCGGCTCGTTCACCGGCGCCGACAAGCGGCGCATCGGACGCTTCGAACAGGCCGACGGCGGCACGTTGTTCCTCGACGAAGTCGGCGAGATACCCGCGCTCACGCAAGTGAAGCTCCTGCAGGTTCTACAAGAGCGGACCTTCGAGCGCGTCGGCGGCAACGAGGCGATCAAGGTCGACGTTCGCGTCATCGCCGCCACGAACCGTGACCTCGCCGCCGACGTACGCGACGGTCGCTTCCGCGAGGACCTCTACTACCGCCTCAACGTCGTCCACATCGAGATGCCGGCGCTGCGACTCCGCGGCGGCGACGTCGCAGTCCTCGCGAACCATTTTCTCAAACGCTTCGCGCTCGAGAATCACAAACGCGTCGACGGCTTCACGGACGCCGCGCGCGCGAAGATCGTCGGCCACCGATGGCCGGGGAACGTGCGCGCGCTCGAGAACGCCATCGAGCGCGCGGTCGTCCTGTGCGAAGGCACGCAGATCGAAGCGGACGACCTGCCGTTCGAGTCGGCGCCCGAGGTGCACGGCGCGGTGCGCATTCCAGGAGCGACGATGGCGGAGATCGAGCGCTACGCGATCTTGAAGACGCTCGAGACGACGGAAGGGTCGACGACGAAGGCGGCCGACATGCTCGACATCAGCGTGCGTACGATTCAGTACCGACTGCAGGAGTACGGGATCGCGAAGCATCGAGCCTGACCCGCGAACGCTTTGCGTCTCGGCGCACGCGCTGCGCTGAGTCGCTCGTCCCGAGCGCAGAAAGCAGCATCCCCGGCGCGGCACGCCTCGTGAAGTGCAGCTCGCTCCGTGAGCGCTGCCGTTTCCCGTTCCCGCCCGTCGGCGGCGTGCCTTCATTGCGGCAATCCGGTCGACCTCCTGGTGGACGGAGAGTTCTGCTGCGAGGGATGCGCCGCCGTCTACGCGCTCCTCTCGTCACGTCACTACGAACGCTACTACGCGCTGCGCGGCGGCCCCGGACGCGCCGTGCCGCGCGACGACGCGCGCACGCGCGATCACAAGTGGCTCGACGCCATCGAGGAGGACCTGAAGTCGCGCGTCGGCGGCTCACGCGTCGAGCTCGACATCCAAGGGATGCACTGCTCGGCGTGCGTTTGGCTCCTCGAGACCGTCTTCCGTGACCACGCCGGCGGCGCGCGCATCGTCGTGAATCCAGCGCTCGGTCGCCTCGACGTGACGGCGACGCCGGCGTTCGACGTGCGTCGCTTCGTCAGCGACGTCGAGAGCTTCGGCTACCGCCTCGGCCCGCCGATCAAGTCGGCACGACGCGCGTCGACCGGCCTCCTCGCGAGGCTCGGCGTCTGCGTCGCGATCGCGATGAACTCGATGATCTTCGCGATCGCGATCTACGCCGGGCTGCGACAAGGACCGCTCCACGATCTGTTCGTCCGCCTCAACTTCGGGCTCTCGATCGTCAGCGTCGCCGTCGGCGGTTCGGTCTTCTTTCGCTCCGCGTGGAGCGGCGTAAGGCGTCGCGTACTCCACATGGATCTGCCGATCGCGCTCGGGATCCTCCTCGCGTTCTCCGGATCGACGTACGCGTTCTTCACGCATCGCGGTGACGCGGCGTTCTTCGACACGCTGAACGTCTTCATTGCGCTCATGCTCGTCGGCCGGTTTCTCCAGGAGCGCGTCCTCGAGCGGAACCGGCTCACGCTCCTCGCGAGCGACGGCGTCGACGGCCTCCTGACGCGACGGGTACGCGGCGCGACCGTCGCGACGGTGAAGTGCGTGGAGCTCGTGTGCGGCGACGTTCTCCTGCTCGCGCCCGGAGATCTCGTGCCGGTGGATGCCAAGCTCCAGACCGCCGCGGGCGCCAGCTTCTCGCTCGATTGGATCAACGGCGAGAGCGCGCCTCGCGTATTTCGTCGCGCCGAGACGATCCCCGCCGGCGCGTTTTACAACGGCGCTCGCGCGATCGACGTGGTCGCCACCGCCGATTTCGCCCAGTCGTCGCTCGTCGCGCTCCTGCGCACTCCCCGCCCCCGCGACGCGGACGTGTCGAGCGCGACGCCGTGGTGGCAGCGCTTCGCGAAGATCTACGTCGCTGGAGTTCTCGTCGCGGCGACCGTCGGCTTCGCCGCTTGGATGCTCCGCACCGGAGACTTCGGACGCAGCCTCGGCGTCGCGACGGCGGTGCTCATCGTCACGTGCCCTTGCGCGTTCGGCATCGCGACGCCGCTCGCATACGATCTCGTCCAAGCGGGGCTACGAAGGGCAGGCCTCTTCGTCCGGTCCGCGGGCTTCCTCGATCGCGCCGCGCTCGTGCGCACGGTCGTCTTCGACAAGACGGGGACGCTGACGAGCGGGCGTCTCTCGGTCCGCGAGCCCGATGCGCTTCGCGCGCTCGCTCCCGCCCACCGCAAGGCGCTCGGCGATCTCGTCGCGCGCAGCAACCACCCGAAGAGCCTCGCCATCCTCCGTGCGCTCGATGGAGCCATCGCGACGTACGACGCCGACGCGCACGTCATCGAGCACGCGGGGCGCGGGCTCGAGCTCACGCGCGATGGCCATCGCTACCGCCTCGGCGCGGCGTCGTGGGTCACGCGCGAGTGCACGCACACCGGCGACGTTGCGTTCGGCATCGACAGCCGGCTCCTCGCGAACATCACGACCATCGAAGAGCCCCGCCCGGACGCGAAGCGCGAGGTCGCCGCGCTCCGCGCCGACGGCTACGACGTATGGCTCCTCAGCGGCGACGGGCAGGGTCGCGTCGAGGACGCCGCGCGCGAAGCGGGCATCGCCGTCGAGCACGCGCTGGGCGATCGCTCCCCCGGCGCGAAGGCCGAGTGGGTCCGCGCGCACGACCAACGCGATCTCCTCATGGTCGGCGACGGCATCAACGACAGCCTCGTCGTCTCCGAGGCGTACTGCTCGGGCACGCCCGCCGTCGATCGCCCCTTCATGGCAGCGCGCTCGGATTTCTATTTCGTCTCGCCCGGTCTCTCCCCCGTGCGCGTCGCCCTCCGCGCAAGCCGTGCGCTCGCGCGCATTCGATTCGCGAACCTCGCCGTCGCGGTCGCCTACAACGTCGTCGCGATCTCGTTCGCGTACGCAGGCCTCATGTCCCCGCTCGTATGCGCCGTCATCATGCCGCTCAGCTCGCTCACGACGATCGCGATGACGACGGTACGGCTCTCGCAGAGGAGGGCGCTGTGGAAGTCCTGACGCTGCAGGTGTTCGTGAGCCTCATGCTCGTCGTGGGCTCCTTGATCCTGTTCGGCTTCACGTGCCGCCAACGCGACTTCGACCACTCGGATCGTCTCGCGCTCATTCCCCTCGAAGACGACGAAAAGAAGAAGGACGCCGAATGAGCACCGCAGCAGCCTCGAGCGACGCGCGCTTCGAAACGAAGACGATCACGTACAACGACTGGGTCGCGCGCTGGTTCACCTTCGCGTCCGTCGGCTGGGGGATCGTCGGAATGCTGGTCGGCGCGATCGTCGCGCTCCAGATGGCGTGGTGGCCGGCGAACGTATCGCCCTACCTCACGTTCGGCCGCCTTCGCCCGCTCCACACGAACGCGGTCATCTTCGCGTTCGTCGGCAACATGATGTTCGCGGGCGTCTACTACTCGACGCAGCGCTTGGTCAAAGCGCGTCTCCCGTCGGACCTCCTCGCGAAGATCCACTTCTGGGGATGGCAGCTCATCATCGTCGCCGCCGCGATCACGCTCCCGCTCGGCTACACGCAAGGCAAGGAGTACGCGGAGCTCGAGTGGCCGATCGACATCGCGATCACGATCGTGTGGGTGGTCTTCGCGATCAACTTCTTCTGGACGCTGAAGAACCGCACCGAGAAGCACCTCTACGTCGCGGTGTGGTTCTACATCTCGACGATCGTCACCGTCGCCGTGCTCCACATCGTCAACAGCATGGCGATCCCCGTCTTCGCGCTGAAGAGCTACTCGATCTACGGCGGCGCGAAGGACGGCCTCGTGCAGTGGTGGTACGGGCACAACGCCGTCGCGTTCTTCCTGACGACGCCGATCCTCGGCATCATGTACTACTTTTTGCCGAAGGCGGCGGGCAAGCCGGTCTACTCGTACCGCCTCTCGATCGTCCATTTCTGGTCGCTGATCTTCCTCTACATCTGGGCCGGGCCGCACCACCTGCTCAACACGGCGCTCCCCGATTGGGCGCAGACGCTCGGGATGATCTTCAGCGTGATGCTGTGGGCGCCGAGCTGGGGCGGGATGCTCAACGGCCTTCTCACGCTGCGCGGCGCTTGGGACAAAGTCCGTACGGATCCAGTGCTCAAGTTCTTCGCAGCCGGCGTCACGTTTTACGGCATGGCGACGTTCGAAGGACCGCTGCTCTCGATCAAGAGCGTCAACGGGCTCGCCCATTACACGGATTGGATCGTCGGCCACGTCCACGCGGGGGCGCTCGGGTGGAACGGTCTCATGGCGGCGGGGATGTTCTACTTCCTCATCCCGCGCCTCTTCGGGACGAAGCTCTATTCGCTACGCCTCGCGAACCTGCACTTCTACATCGGCACGTTCGGGATCCTCCTCTACGTCGTGTCGATGTGGGTCGCGGGGATCACGCAAGGGCTCATGTGGCGTGCAACGGACGCAGGCGGCGGCCTCGTGTACCCGGCATTCGTCGAGACGCTGATCGCGATCAAACCGATGTACTGGATGCGTCTCATCGGCGGCGGGATGTACCTCGTCGGCATGATCATGATGGCCTACAACCTCGTGAAGACGGCGCTCGCCGGCAAGGCGGTCGACGGACAAGCGACGATCACCGTCGAGGTGAAGGAGGAGCGCGAGGTCCCGTGGACCGACATCCTCTTCGGGCGTCCGGTCGTGTTCGTCGCGGTCGTGGCCGTGCTCGTCGCGACGATGGCGATCGTCAACGCCGAGGCGAGCATCTTCATGTCGGCGGTCGTCATCGTCGTCGCGATCCTCGGCACGATCACGCTGCAGCTCACCGCCGTCGGCGGCGAGCGTGCATGGCACCGCATGCTCGAAGGTCGCGCTCTCCTCTTCACTGTGCTCACCGCGATCGCGGTGCTCGCGGGAGGCGTCGCCGAGCTCATCCCGACACTGCTCGCAACGCCGCCCGACGCGCGCGCGTCGTCCGAGGTGCACCCGTACCGCGCGCTCGAGCTCGAGGGGCGCGACATCTACCTCCGCGAGGGTTGTTACAACTGCCACTCGCAGATGATTCGGCCGTTCTCCTTCGAGACGAAGCGCTACGGCGATCCGTCGACGCTGGCCGAGTCGCAGTACGACCATCCGTTCCAGTGGGGATCGAAGCGCACGGGCCCCGACCTCGCGCGCGAAGGCGGCAAGTACCCGCACCTCTGGCACTACCGCCACATGCTCGACCCGCGCTCGGTCTCGCCCGGATCGAACATGCCGAACTACGCGCAGCTCGCCGAGACGAAGGTCGATCTCGACAAGACCGAAACGAAGGTCCGCGCGATGCGATCGATCGGCGTGCCCTACACGCCGCAAGACATCGCAACTGCGAAGACCGACGCGACCGAGCAAGGGCGCGGCATCGCGCTCGATCTGAAGAAGGAGGGCGCGGACGTCGATGCGGGCTCGGAGGTCGTCGCGCTCATCGCGTTCCTGCAGCGTCTCGGCATCCACGCCGAGCCGAAGCTCGTACCGCCCGCCCAAGTTTCGCAGACGCCCTGAGGAGACGATCATGTACCGAGACCTTCTCGCGAATAGCCACCTGCTCGTCCTGCCGCTGATCGCGCTCTTCCTGTTCCTCGCGGTGTTCGTCGGCGTCGTCATCGGCGCGCTCACGCGAAGCCGTGCGGAGATCGACGAGTGCGCCGCCCTCCCTCTCGACGACGAGGAGAAGTCATGAAGGACGATCACGACACGACGCCAACGGGCGAGAACCGAGTCGTCCACACGTACGACGGCATCGAGGAGTACGACAACAAGCTGCCGCTCTGGTGGCAGTACACGCTGTACGGCGCGATCGTCTTCGCGCTCATCTACTGGTTCGACTACTCGGTGCTCAAGGTGCACCTCTCGCCGAAGGGCGAGCACGACGCGGAGATGGCGCAGATCGCCGCCACGAACGCCGAGCGCGCGCGCGCGTCGGGTCCGGTCAGCGCGCAGATGCTCGTCACGCTCTCCAAGGATCCGAAGACGCTCTCCGACGGCAAGACGACGTTCACGACGCTGTGCGCCGCGTGCCATCGCGCCGACGGCGGAGGCAACATCGGACCGAACCTCACCGACATCGCGTGGATCCACGGCTCGGAGCCCGAGACTCTCTACAAGTGCGCGCACGACGGCATCGTCGCGAAGGGAATGCCCGCGTGGGGACCGCAGCTCGGCGACCAGAAGGTCGCGAACGTCGTCGCCTTCGTCCTCACGATCCAAAACACCAACGTGCCCGGAGGCAAGGCGCCGCAGGGCGAGAAGCTGTGACCGATGGCCGGTACGCGCCTCCCCATTCTCGGAGCGAGCTCGCTCGGCACCGACGGTCATCGCAACACGGTCGATCCGGCGGACGTTCGCGGTCGCTTCGATCGGGCGCGTATGGCGACGTTCCTTCTTCTCGTGGGTCTATGGATCGCGTTGCCGTGGATTCAGATCGGCGGGCGTCCCGCGGTGTTCCTCGACATCGACGCACGCGAATTTTACTTGTTCGGCGCGAGCTTCAACGCGCAAGACGTCTGGCTGCTCTTCTTTCTCGCGACGGGCGTGGGCTTCGGGCTCGTCTATGTGACGGCGCTCCTCGGGCGCGTTTGGTGCGGATGGGCGTGTCCTCAGACGGTGTTCCTCGAGGGCGTGTACCGGCGCATCGAGCGCCTCGTCGAAGGTCCGCGCGCGCAGCGCATTCGCCTGCGCGAAGGTCCGTGGACCGGCGAGAAGATGCTCCGCACCGGAATCAAGCACGCGCTCTACGTCATCGCGTCGATCCTGATCGCGCACATCATTCTCGCGTATTTCGTCTCGCTCCCGCGCGAGCTCGAGATGGTGCGGCACAGGCCCGGCGAGCATCCCGAAGCCTTCGCGTGGGCGAGCGCGATCGCCCTTCTGCTCTATTTCAACTTCGCGTGGTTCCGCGAGCAGTTCTGCGTCGTGCTCTGTCCGTACGGCCGTTTGCAATCGGTCTTGCTCGACGATCACTCGCTCGTCGTCGGCTACGATCTCGAGCGCGGCGAGCCGCGCGGCAAGGCGACCGAGAAGGACGTCGGCGCGTGCGTCGACTGCAAGCGATGCGTGGTCGTCTGCCCGACCGGCATCGACATCCGCAACGGACTCCAGCTGGACTGCATCGCGTGCACGGCGTGCATCGACGCTTGCGACGACGTGATGGACAAGCTCGGACGACCGCGGGGTCTCGTGCGCTACGACTCGCAGGCGGGCCTCGCCGGAAACGAAAAGAAGATCGTTCGGCCGCGCGTCATCCTCTACTCGGGGCTCCTCCTCGTCGGCGCGATCGTCGCGACGTTCGCGGCGCGATCGCGGACGTCGTTCGAGGCGAACCTGCTCCGAATCCCCGGTCAGCCGTACGTCATCGACGGCGACACGCTGCGAAACGCCTTCGACTTGCACCTCGTCAACAAACGCGGCGGCCGCGAGACGTTTCACATCTCCGTCGACGCAGGACCGGAGGTGACGTCGATCGTGCCGATGACGACGATCACGCTCGAGGCGCAGACGAGCGCGCACGCGCCCGTGTTCTTGACGCTCCCGCGCGATCGTTTCGAGAAGGACTTCGTGGTGCGTGTTCGCGTTTCGCGCGACGGCGGAGAGACGACGGTCGTCGCGGGAAAATTCTTGGGAGCGCGCCGATGAGCACGGCGATCCTCGTCGCGGCGCTGTCGATGGGGCTCCTCGGGGGCGCGCACTGCGTCGTCATGTGCGGTGGCGTCGTCGGCGCGATGTGCGCGAGCGGCGGCGGCGCGGCGTCGCAAGTGCGTCGGATGTCGCACGTCGCTCTCTACAACGCGGGGCGCATCGCGTCGTACGCCGTCGCGGGCGCGATCGCGGGGGGAGTCGGCGCGCTCGCGAGCTCGGTGGGCGCGGTGTACGGCGCGCAGGTTGCGCTGCGTGTGATCGCGGGCGTGCTCGCGCTCTCCGTGGGGCTCTATTTGGCGGGCGTATGGCGCGGCGTGCGTGCGCTCGAGCGCGCGGCGGCGCCGCTCTGGCGTCGCGTCGAGCCGTTCGCGAAGCGGCTACTTCCCGTCGAGAGCGCAGGCGGTGCGCTCGCGCTCGGGGCCCTCTGGGGATGGTTGCCGTGCGGGCTCGTCTACGCCGCGCTCGCGCTCGCACTCACGAGCGAGACGCCGGCGATGGGCGCGCTCACGATGGCGGCGTTCGGAATCGGCACGTTGCCGACGCTGATCGCCATGGGTGCGGCCGCATCGGCGCTCGCGCGCTTCGCGCGTCGCGTGTGGGTACGTCGCGTCGCGGGGCTCGCGCTCGCGCTCATGGGTGCGATCAACTTGCTCGCGGCCGGCGCACCGCTCGGGCTCGCTGCGCTGCCCGGCGCGCCGTTCGCACACCACTGCTGCCAGCTGCCGCGATGACCGCCGTCCAAGTCGTCACGACGCCGATCCATCGCCGCATCGCGCTCGCGGCGGACGGGACGCGTCGTGAGCGCGTCTTCGTGCGTTGTCCGCGCGGCGGCGGATGGGAGCCCCTCGAGGGCTGCCGTCGCTGCGGATCGTGCGCCCACCTTTCGACGCCCGACCGCACCGATGATTGGCTCCTCGTCTGCCAAGCGCCACGCACGGCGACGCCGCGATCGCCTACGACTGCAGCGGAGCGCGCGCCCATCTCGGAGGCGATGGAGGCATCCGTCCTGTGCGCCGTGCACGACGTCCCAAGCGCGATCCTCGCGGCAGCGATGCGCGACGGCGACTTCGAAATCGCCGTGGTGGTAGACGCGGACGAGCGCCCCATCGGAATCGTCGCCCCCGTGGATCTCGCGCGCGCACCCAGCTCCACGGCAGGCGCGGCGATGACGCCATTCGCGACGGCGCTCCTCGAAAACGCTCCGGTCTCGCGCGCCCTCGCGTTCGCGGTCAAAGGCGACCTGCAGCACATCCCGGTCCTGTCGTCGGGGCGCGTCATGGGGCTCGTGTCACCGCGAAGCCTCCTCGCATGGCTGACCTTGGCACGATGACGAATCGCGCGTCACGCCTCGGTGCATTGGTCCTACGTTTGCTTGGAGACATCCCATGACACCCTCGCGGCATCACGCGCACCCCATCGCGCGGTACATGACTCCGTCGCCGCACTCGATAGGTAGCGAGCAGCCGCTCGTCGTGGCGCACCGCATGATGAAGGAGCACGCGATTCGGCACCTGCCGGTCCTGGAAGGTGGAAAGCTCGTCGGTGTTCTCTCGCAGCGCGATCTCTACCTGACCGAGGCGATCGAGCCGATCGACACGCGCTCCGTGCGCGTCGAGGAAGCGATGACGCAGGACGCTTACCTCGTCGGTCCCGAAGAGTCGCTCGAATCGGTCGCGTCGACGATGGCCGAGCGCAAGCTCGGATGTGCGGTCGTCATGGAGGGACCGAAGGTCACAGGCGTCTTCACGACGATCGACGCGCTCCGGGCGATCGTCCACTTGCTCGCGAAGCCGCAATCGTGAAGCTCGTTCTCCTCATCGACGACGACACGCGAACGGCGGCGCGCCTCGCGCAGATGCTGAGAGAGGACGGCTACGCCGTCGAGGTCCTCGGCGATGGTGTCGACGCTTTGAGGCGCCTCGAGACCATGCCGTCTCCGGACGTCGTCGTGACCGACTTGATGATGCCGGGCGCGAGCGGGTTCACCGTGATGCTCGAGGCGCGGCGCAAGCAGCCGACCGTTCCGGTGATCTTTCTCACGGGGCATCCGGACTTGCTGGCGCGGCTGCCGCTGAAGCTCGATCCCGCGCCGATCGTGTTCACCAAGCCCATCGAATACGACGATCTCAGCGCGACGATCGGCCGAGTCACGTCGCCGCCCAAGGAGTGAAATCCTCAGGGGTGCCACGGCAATGGCGCACAGTGGGGCGTACGGCTCGTTCATGCGCTAAATCCTCGAGACCCACATGACCAAGACAAGAAACGCATCCTTCGCGGCGCTCGTCGCGATCTCCCTTCTCGCGTGCAACGAAGACAAGGCGAAGCCCGAGCCGTCGGCGCCACCCACGGCGACCGCGGTCGCGTCGACGACGGCGTCGTTCGCGCCCGTCGCGGCCATTCCCGCGGCGGCGGAGTCGGTGAGCGGGACCGTCGCCGAGACGATGGATGCCGGCGGGTACACGTACATAAAGCTCACGACGGCGAGCGGTGAGAAGTGGGCCGCGGTGCCACTGGCAAAGGTGGTTGTCGGCGACAAGGTGACGATCGTCAAACCGACGGTGATGAAGAACTTCGCGAGCCCGACGCTCAAGAGGACGTTCGACGAGATCCTCTTCGGTACGCTCGATGGCGCGTCCGCCGTGGCGCCGACGACGCCGATGGCGATGGCGAGCGCGAAGGCGAGCGGTGCGCCGTCGGCAGCGTCGACCGGGCCGGTGGCGAAGGCCGCAGGTCCGACCGGTCGCACGATCGCGGAAGTGTTCGCCGGCAAGACGGCGCTGAAGGACAAGCCCGTCCTCGTGCGCGGACGCGTCGTCAAATTCAACGCGGGGATCCTCAATCGAAATTGGATCCACATCGTCGACGGCAGCGGCGCGAAAGCGAGCGGCGACAACGATCTCACCGTGACGACGCAAGGCGAAGCCAACGTGGGTGACGTGGTCGTCGTGCGCGGGGTGTTGCACCTCGACAAGGATTTCGGCGGCGGCTACTCGTACGCGGTCATCATCGAGGACGCGACGCTCGAGAAGTGAGCCGCAGGCGCGTCCGTCGACGACGCTGCGATGCGGGCGCGAACGGCGCGCGCCAACGCAAACGTTGCGCGTGTCTCTCGCGGACGCGCGTCGCGATTCGCGCGTAAGCTGCGGCAAATGGCTGAAATCGACGACGGCACGTCTCCCGCAAAGACGACAGCGATGCGCTTCGCTCCGTTCATTCTCGTCGGTTCCGTCGCCCTCGCTGCCGCCCTCGCCATCTTCCGTCCGGACAACGCGCCCGCGTCCTCGCGGACGACACCGCCGCCGCTTCAGGAGGATCCGTTGGCGGTGGCTCCGCCGATGACGCCGCCGATGGGGAACGCGAACGAGCTGCCGCCGAACCATCCGACGATCGGCGCAGGTGCGGGCGCCGGCGTTGGCGCCGGTGGACCGGCGGGAGCGATCGGCCCGTCGACCGACGAAGCGCCAGGCATGACGTGGAAGATGCCGAGCGCGTGGAAGATCGCGCCGAACCCGAACTCGATGCGTCTCGCGACCTACAAAGTCGCGGCCGCACCGGGCGCGGAGGACGCCGAGGTGAGCGTGTCGCGCGCGGGCGGCAGCCTCGACGCGAACATCGGGCGATGGGTGACGCAGTTCGAGGGCGCAGGAAAAGAGGCGCGTACCGAGCGGACCGTGCACGCGCTCAAGGTGACGATCGTCGAGATCCACGGCGCGTACCTCGGCGGTGGCATGGGCACCGCGGCGCCGACGTCGCGCCCCGGATGGGCGATGCTCGCCGCGATCGTGCCGACCGCGGGAACGCCGTACTTCGTGAAGATGGTCGGCCCCGACGCCACCGTGAAAGCGTCGCGCGCGTCCTTCGACGAGCTCGTCGCGTCCATCACGCCGGTTCCGTAGAGGAGGCGCGCCATGCATCCGGCCGCCCACAGCCACAACGAACGTCCGCTCCTGCTCTTCTGGGAGATGACCCGCGCTTGCCCGCTCGCGTGCGCCCACTGCCGCGCGCACGCGCAGCCCACCGCCATGCCGGGCGAGCTGTCGACCGAGGAGGCCAAGCGCTTCCTCAAAGACGTCGTCGGTTTCGGATCGCCGTCGCCGATCCTCGTGATGACCGGAGGCGATCCGCTCGCGCGTCCCGATCTCTTCGAGCTCATCGCCGAGGCCCGCGCGAACGGGACGCACGTCGCGCTCGCGCCTGCCGTCAGCCCGTCGCTCGCCGGACGCAACGTCGTTCGCCTGCGCGAGCTGGGCGTCAACGCGATCTCGATCAGCCTCGACGGCGCGTGCGCGGAGACGCACGAAGGCATCCGTGGCATCGCGGGGCACTTCGCACAGACCATCGAAACGCTGCGCGCGCTCGTCGCCGCAGGGTTCATGGTTCAAGTGAACACGACGGTGATGCGTCGCAACGCCGAAGAGCTCGCCGACGTGGCGGCGCTCCTGCGCGATCTCGGCGTGCACGTGTGGGAGGTGTTCTTCCTCGTGCACGTCGGTCGCGGGATGAGCGTGGCGGAGCTCGGTCCGAAGGAGTGCGAGGACGTCGCGCATTTCCTCTACGAGTCGGCGCGTTTTGGATTCATCGTGCGCACCGTCGAGGCGCCGTTCTTCCGTCGCGTCGTCACGTCTCGCGTGGATGCGCCGGACGTCGATCCGGTCACCGCGTTCGGGCTCGGTGCGCTCTACACGCGCCTCGCGACGCGCCTTCGCGAAAGGCTCGGCGCGCCGACGACGAAGCCCAAGGCCACGAGCGCCGGGACGCGCGATGGCAACGGCATCCTCTTCGTCGCGCACGACGGTGACGTCTACCCCGCAGGCTTCCTCCCCCTCACGCTCGGAAACGTCCGGAAGCAAAACGTGGTGGAGCTTTACCGCGAGCATCCGCTCCTTCGGTCGATCCGCGAGGCGCGCTTCGGAGGTCGTTGCGGCGCGTGCGAGTTCCGGAGAATCTGCGGCGGCTCGCGCTCGCGCGCCTTCGCACGCTACGGCGATCCGCTGGCCGAGGATCCCGCGTGCGCGTACGCCGTCGCGACGGGATCGAGCGCCGAGGCGCGTCCGGCACTCTGAGCGCGCGACGGCAGATCGTTTGCCCGCGCCGTTTGCGCGGCGGCGCAAGCCGTGCCCGCACGACGATCGCATTTCGGGCTCTTTTCGCAGGCATGTCCGTTGCTCAACAAGCAGCACATGACAGCCCTCGACCGCCTCGTTCCCGCGCCTCGCATGCTCGAGATCGACCACATCGATCTCGCGGCCGAGCCCGCCCGCGTTTGGGAGATGATTCGTCACGGGGACATCGCGCGGTCGCCGTTCACGCGCGCGCTCTTCGCGATCCGGGCGCTTCCCGACATCCTCCGTCGTCAGCCGCACGATCCGTTCGAGGTCCACATCAATCAGCTTCGCTCCACGCCGAAGCAACCGGGCTTCCAGGTGCTCGCCGAAGACGCGCCGCACGAGATCGCGGTCGGTGCGATCGGCAAGGTGTGGCAGCCGGACATCGTGTTCGTTCACGTCGCGAACGCCGACGAGTACGCGGCGTTCGCCACCGCGGGCTTCGCGAAGGTCGCGTGGGCGATTCGCGTCGTGCCACGCGGCGAGCACGACTCGCGCGTCGAGATCGAAGTGCGCGTCGACGCGACGGACGAAGACTCATGGCGAAAGTTCCGCCGCTACTTTCGCTTCATCGGCCCCGGCTCGCACTTCATCCGCCGCGCTGCGCTGTCCGCGCTCGCGCACGATCTCGGTGTCCCGGAGGCGCGCGAGAACGAGCGCGTCCTCCCCGGCGACGAGCTCCTCGCCGACGCGGCCGGGCAGATCACGCAGGGCATCACGATTCACGCGACGCCGCGCGCGATCTGGCCGTGGCTCGTGCAGATGGGCTGCCGGCGCGCCGGCTTCTACGCGCTCGACACGCTCGACAACGGCGGCGTCGCGAGCGCGCGCGAGATCCATCCGGATTGGCAGACGCTCGAGATCGGAGACGTCCTCCCTGCGACGCCCGACGGAGACGACGGGTTCGAGGTGCTCCGCATCGACGCGCCGCGCGCGTTCGTCCTCGGTGGCCTCTACGACGCGGGCGCCGCGAAGCAGATCGCGTTCGGCGCGCCGCGTCCCGAGACGTACTGGCACGTGACGTGGTCCTTCGTGCTCGAGCCGCTCGATGCGACGACGACGCGCCTCCACGTGCGTGGTCGCGCCGCGTACTCACCGAGCGAGGCGCTGCACGTCGGATGGATTCGCCCCGTGCACCGCCTGATGCAATACGTGCAGCTCGAGCATCTCGCTGCGCGCGCCGAGGAACGGCTGCCGCAGGATCGCGCGACCGACGTGCTCGAAGGGATCGGCGGCGCTGCGGCGATGGCACTTGCGGTCCTCACCCCGTTTCTCCGCGGCGCGCGCAACCATTGGGGCCTCGACGAAGCGAGCGCGACGCGCACGCTCCCCGGCGACGATCTCGTCGCGAATCCGCGATGGACGTGGACACACGCCGTCGAGATCGAGGCCGCGGTGGAAGCCGTGTGGCCGTGGGTCGCGCAGATCGGCGCCGGGCGCGGTGGCTTCTACAGCTACCAGTGGCTCGAGAACGTCGCCGGATGCAACCTCGCGAACGCCGAAGCCATCCATCCGGAGTGGGCCGCGCGCACCGGGGACCCTCTCGTGCTCCACCCGAAATCACCGCCGCTCACGATCGTCGACGTCGGCGCGTCGCCCGAGGGCGCGCGCTGGCTCGTGGCGCAAGGTGCGCCCGATGAAGCTGCGCGCGCGGCCGGGAAGAGCTGGGCCGCCGCGAGCTGGCTCTTCTACGTCGAGCCGCTCGGCGCCGACCGATGTCGCTTCGTCAGCCGCTTCCGTTCGACGTGCTCCGACGATCTCGGATCGCGCGTCGCGTTCGGTCCGGCGCTCCTCGAGCCGGTCGGCTTCGTCATGGATCGCCGGATGCTGCTCGGCGTGAAGGAGCGCGCGGAGAAGGCCGAAGCGCGCGCCAAGTCCGCGCGCGCATCGAAGCGACGCGAAGCTCGCGCGAGACCTCACACGTAGACGCGGTGGCGCAGGCTGCGTTCCACGCGCGCGCATTGCGCGGGAACGCAAGGCGTGCGCGTGGAGCTCCGCAACATCGCCGTCAGCTCCCGCGCACGCGCGACGAGCGGGCGCTGCTCTTGCGGAAGCGCGCCGTGGGCGATCCTTTGCGCTGCTCTTCTTGCAGGTTGAAGGTCGCGTCCGGTTTCGCGCGGTTCGCGCTCTTGCGCGTCGACTTGCGCGACGGACGCGTCCCTTTCGCCGTCGTGGGCTCGATCGCGTGCGTGGCCTTCTTGCCGGCGTGCTTCCGCTTTGCCGAACGCACGCTCGGTTTGCTGCCCGGCTTCGAGCCGCTCGCGTTCTTTCCGTGCTTCTTGCCGCGGTGGAGACGCTGCTCCTCCGCGTGAAACTGCTCTGCTTTCGTTGCCATCGATACCTCCTGAGCTCTCGCGTGGTGCAAAATCGGCGCCCGTGAATGAGCGTCCGATCGGTTCGCGCGCTGGCACGACGCTCGCTACCAAACCCAACATCATGAAGACTCCAACCGACAAGCGAG
>JAYVXB010000409.1:0-5200 GCA_043785585.1 Deltaproteobacteria bacterium
GACGAGGTTCTTCTTCGTGCGCGCGTGCTTCGCGAGGCCGCCCTCGGGTGGAAACGCGAGGACGTTCGCGATCGAACCGAAGAGCGTCGCGTCGTACGATGTCGGCGCGTCGCCGAAGAGGTACGGCTTGTCGCCGAGGATCGCGGCGAGCGCGTCGATGTCGGCGCGGCCGTGCGCTTGGATGTTCTCTAGCGTGTGACGTCCGATCCCTTGGCCGAACGCATTGCGGAGCGTGTCCTTGCGGATCATCCCGACGATGAACCCGCCGATCACGGGCGGAACGATCGACTTGAACTGCGCCGCGAGCTCGGGCCACACCCGGTCGTCGGACCATCGCGCGTGCAAGACGGCCCAATAGAGGCTCTCTTCGCACGTGCGTCGCACGACGTGCCCGAGCGCGTGCTGCTCGGCGGTGAGCTTCGCGTCGAGCGGATCGCCGAATTTCTTCTTCAGGTGATCGATGATGAGCCCAGAGTCGCCGACGGTCGCGCCGTCGTGCGAGATGAAGGGGATCTTCTTCGTCGGCGCCTTGCGGGGATCGCCGAGCGCCGCGGTGTACGGGACGTCCGCCATCCGCAAGTACGTCTTCAGCTTGAGGCACGCAGGACTGAAGTCCGCGACGCCGAACGCGTCCCAGCCACCATGAACCGTGAGGGGAGTCGTGGTCGTCATGCCCGCGAGGGTACAATGCGGGGATGGTCCGCGCGATCACTCCGTCTGCCATCGCGGCTGCCCTCGCGGGACCTCCGCGGGCCCCGCGCTTCGCGATCGCGGATCGCGTGCCCAGCGCGGTGTGCGTCCCGCTCGTCGAGACGAGCGGGGGGCTCGAGGTGTGGATCATTCGACGGCCCGACGGGATGCGGCACCACGCGCGCGAGCTCGCGTTCCCGGGCGGAAAGGCGGAGCCGAGCGACGCGAGCCTGCTCGACACGGCGCTTCGCGAGACCGAAGAGGAGCTCGGCGTTCCGCGTGCTGCCGCACGCGTCCTCGGCGCGCTGACACCCGTGCCGCCGGCGACGAGCCGCTTCGTCATCCATCCGTTCGTCACGGTGGTCGATCCGAGCGTCGTCCCCGTGCCCGCAGCGCGCGAGGTCGCGGAGCTGATCCGCGCGCCGATCGCCGCGTTCTTCGTCGGGCGCATCGGCTACTCGATCGTCGAGATGTCGCTCTACGTATCGCCGATCTTCACATTCGCGTCGGGGAGCATGTACGGCGCATCGGCGCACGTGCTGCTCGAGCTGCTCGAGACGTGCGAAGAGATCGCCGGAGCGAGGCTGCCCGAGCCGACGCGCGTCGACCAGGTGCCGTGGGCGTGACGCGGTAGACGGGTCGCGATGATTCGTGGCGCCGCTCGAAACGGTCACCAACGCGGCAGCGGCGGCGGCGCGCTCGACGAGCGCAGCTTCGAGATGTCCTTCAAGAGGAGCACCGCGCCGTAGATCGTTCCGCGCGCGTCGAGGATCGGCGACGCGCTGAGGAGCAGCCGCGCTTCGCGACCGTCCGCGCGCCGAAGGAGCGCCTCCTCGCCGACGATCGTCTCGCCGCCGAGCGCGCGGACCGCGAGCCTCATGCGCCGCGAGCAGGGTGCACCGCCCGGCGCGCACATCTCGCCATCGAAGCGGACGATCGTCTCTTCGCTGCGCACCGGCTCGCCGAGGAACGGCCGTGCGAACGGGTTGACGATGACGCGCTCGCCGCGTGCGCCGCGCAGAAGAACGACGCCGACCGGCGCGTGCGCGATGACCGTGCGAAGCCAGCGCTTCTCTTCCTCGGCCGAGCGCGCGAGATCGTCACGGTCCGCCTCGACGCGCCGGCGCACGATGATCTCCGTGGCCGCGGCCTCGGACATCCGCTTCTGCGCGGTCACGTCGCGCGCCTCGAGGAGGATCATCGCCACGGCGTCCGCCTCGTCGACGATCGGCGTGAAGCACAGCTCGTAGAGCGCCGTGTCATGGCCCGCCGTCCGAAGCGCGAGCTCGCAGCGCGACGGATACCCTTTCGCCGCCAGCGCGACGTGCTCGCGCACGACGGCCTCCGCGTCAGGACCGCCCGACCACCAGAGCGCGTCGGTGAACGATCTTCCGGCGATCGCGCTCGCGGTCACACCGAGCAGATCCGCCGCCGCGGCGTTCGTCTCGAGGACGTTGCCGTCCGGTGTGAGGATCCAATCGAGCCCTGCGCGTTGCAGAAAGCACGCGGCGAAGCGATCGCCCGGCGACGAGCTCACCCTGAACGCACCCGACCGAGGCTCGGCTTCGCGCAACGGAAACGCCATGGCTTCCCCCATTTGAGTTCAGATCTGATCGCATCTTGTGGCTTGAATCCGGCCATGAGAAGCGAAGAGCGACGCCATGAACGTCGAATTCGCTCCCGCCGCAATGTTGCCGTGTCGCTCGCTGCGCCGGTACGATCGTCGGGTCGTGTCGGACGTCTGCGCTCGGGTGACAGTCGGCGTGCTCGCGCTTCTCGCGGCGGCATGCGCGGGCTCCGCGCAACCGGCAAGCGTGCCGACGATGGCGTCGAGCGCACCAACGACGCCGGCTCCACCGCCGACTTCCGCGGCGTCGACGACGCCGTCGTCACCGCCCGATCCGACGCCGAAATGCGACCCACCGAACGACCTCGGCGAGATCGTCCGCGTCGACGCCTCGCCCCCGGTGCCGCCGATCGTCGATCCCACCGGCGAAGCGATGACGCGCTTCTACGAAAAGCTCGCACGCCTCGTGCGCGGCGTTGCGAAAGACCACGTCCGCATTGCCATGTACGGCGATTCGAACATGACGATGGACTACGTCTCCGGCGAGATGCGCCGCGTCTGGCAGCGGCGATTTGGTGACGGAGGTCACGGTTTCGTAACGGCGGCCAAGCACCTCTTCTACCGCCACATGGACGTCGCGCACGGCGCGTCGGAGGCTGGGTGGAGCGTCTTCACGATCTCGAACAACCCGGTCGCCGACCACCTCTACGGCTTCGGCCTCGTCGCCGCGCAGAGCTTCGGCCGCGGCGCGACCAGCTGGATCGCGACCGCGGACGACAAGTCGCCCATCGGCCGGAGCGCGAGCCGCTTCGACATCTTCTTCTTACGCAAGCCTGGCGGCGGCTCGTTCGACGTGAAGATCGACGGCGCGACCAAGGCGAGCATCGACACGAACGCACCCGAGATCGCGGCGGGGTTCGAGCGGATCGAGGTCGCCGATGGGCCGCACAAGGCGCTCCTCGAGACCACGTCGACGAAGCCGGTGCGCCTCTTCGGGATCGCGATGGAGCGCGCGACGCCGAGCGTCGTCATCGACTCGCTCGGCGTGACGTCGCTCGACGTCGAACAGCTCGCCACGAGGAACGACGCCGCGATGCTCACCGCGACGCTCGCGCACCGTCCGTACGATCTCGTCATCGTCCTCACGGGGACGAACGAGTGGCTCGAGACGACGAAGCACCGCGAGCTCGTACGCACGGTCGTCGAGCGCCACCGCGCAGCGAGCCCCGGCGTCGCGATTTTGGTGATGTCACCGCCCGACAAGGCGATGGGCAAAGGCGCGAGCAAGTCCGCGTTTTCGATCGTTCAGATGGCGAGAGAGAAGCGCGACGCGGCGCTGGCGAGCAAGGTCGCGTTCTGGGATTTCCGCGAGGCGATGGGCGGCGACGGGGCGATCTTCGAATTCATGCGCCGCGGCTTCGCGGGGAGCGATCAGCGGCACCTCACGGAGCGCGGAGGCGCGTACATGGGCGACCGCGCGTCGTATGCGCTGTGGCGCGACTTCGCGGCATGGATGACGAAGCACGCGGGCGCGGCGTGCGACGAGAAGTGAGCGGCGACAGAGGGAATCAGAGGCGCTGGTTCAACGCGGGCGCGCCGGCGATCACGACCTGCGCGCCGATGTCGAGGCCGTGCGTGACCGCGACCCAGTCGCCCGGCACGTCGTCGATGACGACCGGAATGCGCTCGAAGCGCTCCTTGCCGTCGGGCGTGCGGCCGAGCGCGAGGAAGACGACGTCCTGATCGCCGAGGCGGAGAATCGCGGGGCGCGGCACGGCTATCGCCTTGCGGCCGGCGACGGTGATGAACGCCGTCGCGTACATCTCGGGCTTGAGGAGGCGCTCGGTGTTCGGTAGCGAGACGCGAACCTTTGCGGTGCGCGTCGACGGATCGAGCACGCCGGAGACCCAGTCGACCGTGCCCTCGAACGTCTTGCCGCGGTACGCGACGCACGTGACCTTGACCCTCGAGCCGACCTTCACGCGCTGGACGTCGGTCTCGTAGACGTCGCTGAGGATCCACACGCGGTCGATGACGCCGACGGTGAAGAGCTCGAGCGCCGTGCCTCCTCCGTACATCCCCTGCACTTCGATGCCAGGACTGAGCGCGCGCGAGAAGATCTCGCCGTCGATCGGCGCGACGAGCGTGTACGTCTGCGACGCGCCGTCGTAGCCGCCCGCGCGGAGGAGAAACATTTTTGCGCGCGCGCGTTCGACCTCGGCGAGCGCCTTGCGGTAGGCGTCCTGCGACTGCTCGAGCTGCTGGTCGGTCGTGGCGTTGTGGAGCGCGAGCTCTTGTTGGCGCTTGTAGTCGTGATCGGCCGCCGTCAAATCGGCCGTGGCCTTGCGTTCGTCGGCGACGGCCGAGCCGATGTCGGGCGACTCGATGACGGCGAGGCGATCGCCCTTCTTCACTTGCTGGCCGGGCTTTGCATCGATGCGCGTGACGCGCCCGTTGACCGGCGAGAAGATGTGCGAGACGCGCAGATCGTCGAACTGGACGCGGCTGCCCGTGACGAGCGTCGTGTCGACCTCGCGCTCACCGACCGCGGCGGTCTCGACCCGGAGCTGAGCGATGTCGGCAGCGGCGACCCACGTTTCGCCCGGGGGCACGGTGGCCTCGGCGGCGACGGCGTGCTGCGTCTTGCAGCCCATCTCGCAAACACCGAGGGCAGCGGCGAGTCCAGCAAAGAGCAGGAGGGTGGTGGCAGAGCGCATGGGAGGTATGTCCGGCTTTCATTACGCAATGCTCGGGCCAACGTCCACGCGCAACCGATTTCGGCAGCGGTCGGGGCAGGGAGAGCCAGTTGACGCGCTCTGTCAGGGCACTCTGCCGCAGCTCCGTTGCTTCGATCGTGACGGCATGTCTCAGTCGGCCGTCAGCAAGCGAACGAGGCGATACAGAAAATCACGTCCATCGTGAAATTGCTTCACGCCGATGCGC
>JAYVXB010000410.1:0-5200 GCA_043785585.1 Deltaproteobacteria bacterium
GCAAGATCGAAGAGGCCGTCGAGAGCGGCGAAGGCAACGCCGACGATCCGTCGATGAGCATGTACACGAGCATGCGCGTCTACTACGTGCGCTTCCCGCGATTGAGCCCCGGCGACGTCGTCGAGCTGCAGTACCGCGTCGAGGACGTCGCGCAGCGCAACGCCTTCGCCGACTATTTCGGCGAGGTCGTCTACATGCAGTCGAACGAGTCGATCGCGCGCGCCGAGTACGTCCTCATCACGCCGAAGAGCCGCAACTTCTACTTCAACAAACCGAACGTCCCCGGCATCCAGCAGAGCGTCGAAGAGAAGGGCGATCAGCGCCTCTACAAGTTTCTCGCGACCAACATCGCGGCCGTCGAGCCCGAGGCGAACCAGCCGCCCTTCAGCGAGCTGCTCGGTCACGTGCACGTGTCGACGTACAAGTCGTGGGACGAGATGGGCAAGTGGTACTGGGGTCTCGTCAAAGACCAGTTCATCCCCGACGACGAAGTTCGCCGACGCACCGCCGAGATCACCAAGGGGCTGAAGGACGAACGCGCGAAGGTGAAGGCCGTCTACGACTACGTCGTCCAGAAGACGCGCTACGTCGCGCTCGAGTTCGGCATCCACGGGTTCAAGCCGTACCGATGCGCGCAGATCTTCGCGCGCGGGTTCGGCGACTGCAAAGACAAGGCGACGCTCATCGTCACGATGCTGAAGGAGCTCGGCATCCCCGCGACGATCGTGATCGTCCGCACCGGGATGCGGGGGCAGTTCGACACCGAGCCGGCGAGCCTTGCGCCGTTCGATCACGCGATCGCGTATGTCCCCTCGCTCGACATCTACTTGGACGGGACGGCGGAATACACGGGGTCGAGCGAGCTGCCGTCGATGGATCGCGGAGCGATGGCGCTGCAGGTCAACGAGGGGAATCCCAAGCTCGTGAAGCTGCCGGATTTCCCCGCGACAGAGAGCGTCACCGCGCAGAAGGTCGACGCCACGATCGCCGCCGACGCGAGCGCGCAGCTCGATTGGCGGGTCGAGGTGACGGGCGTCGACGCTTCGCGATGGCGCGTGCAGTTCCACGCGGACGCGACGCGAAAGCAGCGCGTGCAGCAGCTCATGGCGTCGCAGCTCTCGGGCGCGGAGCTGCTGTCGATCGAAGCGGGGAACCTCGAGGACGTGGAGCAGAAGGTGACCTTGCACGCGAAGGGGAAGGCGGCGCAGTTCGCGCGCAAGGACGGCGACACGCTGAGCATTCCGGTCGGCCCGCGCGAGTACTTCGTCCGCGACTTCGCGCCGCTCGCGACGCGGAAGCTCGACCTGCGATTTCACGCGCAGTGGACGCTCGATCAAGACTGGACGGTGCGTTTGCCTCCTGGCGCCAAGATGAAGAGCGGTCCGGTTGGCGGGAGCGAGTCGTCGGTGTTCGGGTCCGCGAAGGTCGACGTCGAGACGACGGGCAACGTCGTGCGGGTTCACACGCGCCTCGCCTCGACGCGGTCGCGCGTGACGGTGGCCGAGTACGCCGACTTCAAGAAGTGGTGCGAGTCCGTCGACAAGCTGCTCGGACAGAAGGTCGTGATCACGGTGGTGAAATGACGACGGTGCGTTCGGCGGTGGTTCTCGGTCTCGTCGCCACGGCGGTGGCGTGCAGCGCGACGCCTTCCCCGAAGGTCGGCACGACACCGTTCACGACGTTGCGCATGGACGGGCGAGGCTCGAGCGACGGCGAGTACGTCGGCAAGTGGGCGCTCGCGGAGATGGTCGCGCCGGGAGGCGACGCGCAGCAGGGCGCCATCGCGCGCGAGCGACTCGCGCACATCAAGCACGACGGTCTCTACGGAAGCCTCGCACGCGCCGTGTCCGATCAGGTGCACGGCGAGCCGAAGACGGCGGCCGAGGCGTACGTGTCGACGCTCGTCGCGGCGAAGACGAGCCGCGATCCCGACGCGCAGCTCATCTCGTGGTTCGCGTCGCACAACCTCCGGAGCCTCCGCGGATCCGTCAGCGATCTCTACACCGCGCATCGACCGGCGCTCGACGGCATGCTCGCCAAGCCGGACAACCTCGGGTGGCGCGCGATCGCCGAGCTCGAGGAGTGGCGCGCGGCCGAGGTGTTCGACAAGGCGGAGACGACGGGCGACGCCTACGACGCGATGGTGACGAAGCGGCTCGGATGCGCGAGGCCGCTGCGGATCGCGGGCCCCTTCGGCCACGGCACGCCCGCCGATCGTCGTCGATCGTTCGACGCCGAGAAACCCGGGCCGTGGCCGGTCACCTGGCCAGCCGATCCGATCCGCGGAAGCGTCCCACGTCAGCTCAAGACCGAGCAGCACCGCTGCCTCGCGACGAGCACCGAGGCCACGGCGGACGGCATCTTCTACGTCGAGACGTTCTTCACGACTCGCGGCGATCGCGATCTCCTGATCGCGGTGCAATCCGCGGTCAAGGTTTGGGTCGACGACGCGCCGGTGCTCGAGCGCGATCCGCGCGACTGGGGATCGTGGCAGCGCTTCGGCGCCGCGGTGTCCTTGAAAGAAGGGCGGCATCGCGTGCTCGCGCGCGTGCTCGGCTCGGCGACGAGCCTGCGTCTCTTGAATTCCGACGGAACGTCCGCGGGGATCGATGCCGACGGCGATGCGACGCAGCCCTACTCGCTCGACACGCCGCGCGTGCTCGCGAGCCCGAACCCGATCGACGCGATCGTCACGGCGCGGACGACCAACTCGCCGCTGCAGGCGCTGCTCGCGTCGTACGCGGCGCACGCCGAGGCGCTCGACGACGTCGCGAGCTTGCTCGCCGAGCCGATCGTGACGCCGAAGGACGCGGCGGCCGTCGCGCTCTTGCACGGCGCCGACGTCGTGACGAGCGATCCGGCGATTCCGGACGACGCGCGTCAGCGCGACGCGAAGGAGATGCGAGAACGTGCGGCGACCCGCGACCCGAAGCTGTGGTTCGCGCGCCTCGCGCTCATCATCGACGACGGCGAGCAGCGTGGCCCGGCGGAGACCGTGGTGCCGCTGCGCGCGCTCGCGGACGAGTTCAAGAACGTCCCGCAAGTCCTCGAGCAGCTCGCGCGGGTGTACACGCGCCTCGGCTGGCGCGGAGAGCGTATGCGCGCGCTCGCCGAGCTCGCGACGCGATTTCCGGACGACGTCGGCGCGCTGCGAATGTACTTGGGCGCTGTCGAAGAAGACGGCGCGGTCGACGACGCCGACAAGATCGCCGCACGCATCAAGAAGCTCGATCCCGACTCGGAGGTCGATCTCGATCGCGCCGTCGCGCGCCACGATTGGAAGGCCGCGATCGAAGAGCTGAAGCGACTCGCGAAGCGCCGCCCGGAGCGCAAAGAGATCGCGACGCGCATCGCCGACGTCCTCGCGCGATCGGGCGATCCGAGCGCCGCGGCGGAGCAGATCACGAAGGCGCTAGCCAAGCACCCGCTCGACGCCGCCGCGCGCTTCCGCATCGCGGATCGCGGGTACGCGAAGGGCGACACGGGCGCCCTGCGGCGCGCGCTCGCCGAGGCACTGCAGATCGGCGCGAGCGGCGCCGAGATCCGCGCGGCGATCGATCTCATCGACGGCGCGACGGACCTCGAGCCGTACCGCTTCGACGGACGCGCGGTCATCCGCGACTTCGAAGCGTGGCGCAAGGCCGGGAACAAGATGGAAGGCACCGCGGCGCGCATCCTCGACTACGCCGCGACGTGGATTCATCCGGACGGATCGAGCGAGATGCTCGAGCACGAGATCCAACGCATCCAATCGCAAGAAGCGATCAACAAGGAAGCGGAGATGGCCCCGCCGACGGGCCTCGTCCTTCGCCTCCGCGTCATCAAGCCGGACGGCTCGACGCTCGAGCCGGAGCAGGTCGCGGGCAAGCCGACGCTGACGATGCCGCACCTCGAGGTCGGCGACTACATCGAGATGGAGCACATCACCGCGCAGCCCGGCGACGGCCAACGCGGCAAGCGTTACCGCGGGCCGCACTGGTTCTTCCGCGAGCCGGAGAAGGGCTACTGGCGGAGCGCGTTCGTCGTCATCGCGCCGAAGGACAAGGCGCTGCAAATCGAGACGTACGGCAACGTCGGGCAAGACTCGACGAAAGAGATCGGCACGTTCGTTCGACATCGGTGGCAGGTCGACCAGAGCCCGCCTGCGATCGTCGAGCCCGACTCGCCGCCGGCGAACGAGTTCTTGCCGAGCGTGCGCGTCGGCTGGGGGATCGCCCTCGAGGATTGGGTCGCGCGCTTGGTCGACGCGGCCGTCGACGAGACGCCGCTCGATCCGCGCCTCGTGACGAAGACGCTCGAGATCGTGAAAGGCGTGCCCGCGAAGGCGCGCGACGAACGTGCGCGCATTCTCTATCGCTACGTGCTCGACAACGTGCAGGACGGAAAGGAGACCGACGGTCGTCGCGTCCTCACCGGGCGCGCGGGGTCGCGGCAAGCCGCGTATCACTATCTGCTCCGCCTCCTCGGCATCCCGAGCGAGCTCGCGGTCGTGAAGAGCCGCATCGCGTCGCCGCCGATCGGCAAGATGAGCGAGGTCGAGAACTACGACGGGCTCCTCTTGCGCGTCGAAACGGAGAAGGGCGCGCGTTGGCTCCTGGTGCGCGACAAGTTCGCGCCGTACGGCTACGTCCCCGCCGACATGCGCGGGCAGCCTTGCTTTCGGCTCGTCCCCGGCAGCCCGAAGGACACCGTGACGGCGACGGGCGCGGTCGACGGGATCCTCTACGCAGGACGCGCCGACGTGCGTGAGAACGGATCGGCGACGTTGGATCTCGCGCTGACGTTCAGCGGCAACCGCGGGATCGCCGCGCGCGGGCAGCTCGATCAGATCCCCGAAGGTCGGCTGCTCGAGTTCGTCGAGAAGGAGGTCGTCGCGGCCACGTTCGACGGCGGACACGCGCGCGATCTCAAGGTCGAGAATCGAAACGCGCCCGACCAGCCGCTCACGCTTCGCATGCGGGTCGAAGTGCCGCAGCTCGCGAAGGTCGTGAACAACTACCTGTCGATGAAGTCGGTCTTCCCTCTCGACTTGAGCGAGCTCGCCGCCTTGCCGCAAAGGCAGACGCCGCTCTTGCGTCGCGCCTCGTACCACACCGAGGTCCACTTCGACGTCGTGTTCCCCGCCTCGATGAAGCTGCCCACGACGCTCCCGGCGGGCGAGGTTCGACACGGTGACGCCCTGGTCGTCGTGAAGGACGCG
>JAYVXB010000411.1:0-5196 GCA_043785585.1 Deltaproteobacteria bacterium
CGCGCGCCACTGGAGGACGACGCCGTCGACGTTGGGGCGGAGCGCGGCGATCGCCGAGTCTTCGTCGGTGAAGTCGATCGCCTCGAGATCCGAGAGGACGGACACCTCGATGTCGAGCGCGTCGGCGTCGTCGAGCGTGACTGGCAATGCTCGCGGATCGCGGAGCGCCGCGCCGACGATGTTCTCGGCGATGTCGACGATGAGCGGTCGACGCGCGCGGATATCGCCGGTGCAGCCTTGGAGCTCGCCGTTCGACCAGCGCAACGTGACGAACGTGGCGCGAGGGACGTCGCACCAGTTGCCGCTCGGCCAGAGGGGCTCGGGCCCGCCGAGGGTGAATCGCAACTGCGAACGCGCGAACCTCGTGAGGTGCAGGGCGTGGCTGGAGACCGTCATGAAGGTGTCCCTTCCGGCATACGGCTGGCTTGGGGAATGCGCTAGTCGGCGTGCATGCTGGGAATGTGCGGACCGCGCGCGCGGCACGCAAGGTCACGCGGGCACGAATCGCCGCGCCATTCGCGCTCGACTGAGCCTTCGCGCGACCGCCTATCCGCCGCATCCAAACCTCGCGTCGCCGATCGCCACGTCATCGAACCAAAGCGTGTCGGCTTGCCCGGCGTAGCTCTCCCAGCCGAAGCGCGCGTCGACGAGATTGGGGCTCCACGCGGTGTCGCGCAGCCACGCCTCGTCGACGTCCGGCGTCGGCGAGCCGTCGACCGCCAATCCGTCGACGACCGCGCCATCTACCCACGTACGGATGGTCTTCGCGCTCGAATCAATCGCTGCCTCGACGCACGTCCAAGTTTGCACGCGCGGCGAGACGCTCTTTGCGGTCCCGGCGGGGCTCATCGCGGGCAACGTCGCGTCGTCCGACTCGCGGTTGAACATGAGGACGCGGTTCTGACCTCCCATGCGCAAGTCTTTTCCGTCGCGCGCGTCACGCATCGCGAGGAACGTGGTGTGGCCATCGCCGAGCGCAGCGTCCAAGCGCACGAAGAAACGAATCCACGTGATCGGACGCGCCGCAGCGATCGGCGTCGCGAAGAACACGTGGTTGCAATATCCGCCGGCGCCCGTGACCTTCACCGAACGCGTTCCGCGGTGCGCTTGCGAATCGTCGATCGCGATGGAGCCCGTACCGCTGCAGTTGGGCGTCGAGACCGTCCAGATGCCGCCCGGTGGTCGGCCGACGATCCCGTGCTCGAAGTCGTCGCAAGCGACGCACGCCGAACCATCGATGCCGGCGCCCGCGTCCGCCTGCTCCCGCGCGTCGACGCCCGCGCCCCCGTCCGCGCCGACGCCCACGCTCGCATCGGCGCCCGCGCCCGCGTCCGCGGCTACGCCGGCGCCCGCGTCCTCGCGCCGATCGGCGCCCGACGGCGCGCCCGCGTCACCGCATCCGACCGCACCCATCGCAACGAAGACGACCCACTTCATCAGAGAGGAAGTACCGCGACGCCGCGCTTCGGCTCACAGACCCGCAGTCACTCCGAGCGCGAGACCGAACATCGCTCCCGACATCGCGACGACCTCGCGCCCGTTGTCGAGCGCGCCGACCGATCGCAGGGGCGCCGTCGCGGAGAGCTCGAGCACGAGTCGCCACGTGCCGCCGATCGCGCGCGACCCGGCGACGCCGCCGCCCGCGAACCAACCGAGCGCGGCGTCGCTCGCGCCGCGCGCACCCGCCGCTGCGCGTCCCACGAACGCGATCCGCGCCGCGTCGCCACGTGCGAACACGTCGAGGCTCCAAGGGGATCGCCGCGCGACGAGCGCGTACGCGAGCGAGAGGCCGCCGAGGATCGCGGTGCTCTCGACGTCGCCGTGATCCGCGCGCGCCACGACGCCGAGTCGGTACCCGAGCCTGCCGCCGATCGCGAGCCGCCCGCCCCACGACGCGCGCGCGTCGAAGCCGCCCCACGTCTGTCCGCCCGATGCGTGCTCGCCTGCGAGCATCGCGCCGAGCGCGCCGTTCGTGGTGCTCGGTTCGACGTCGCGTGGCGCGAGCGACTCGCGCGCCACGTCGATGACGATCGGTGGTGGTGGGGGAGTGGGCGGCGCGTGCGGCGCTTCGCGATGCGCCATCACGGTCTCCAGCCAGCTCGCGCGCACGAGCTCGTCGACGGCGACGGCGATCGCGAACGCCCGCGCGTCCGCCGGGATTCCGCGCAGGGAGACGGAGCGCACGAGGCGCTTGTCGGTCGCGCGGTCCTCGACGGATAGCGAGAGTGAGTCTCCGTCGGTTCGGATCGTCACGTCGGCGAGGGGCGCTTCGCTCGCCGACGGCGGCGCCACGCAGACATCGATCCCACGAGGCGCGAGCTCGACGCGGAGCTGCGCGACCGCGGGTAGGAGCGACGCGTCGGCATCGACGCGAAGCCACGGCGTGCCGGCGCGCGGGCAAGTCTCGGCGCGCGCCTCGCGGGCGGACGCGACGACGCACACGAAGAAGAGGATGGCGATCGTCGTTCGCGTCACGGCCCTCCGCAGTACACGCCCACCGCATTTCGGTACACGCCCGAAGGATACCGCGCGAGGTAGGCATCGCGCGCGCGCGCGCAACCTTTCGTATCGCCCATGCGCGAGAGGGCCTGGACGTGCCGTGCTTCGGCGTCTTCGCGGAACGGCGAGCCGGGACCGAGCGCCATCGCGTCGCGGAGAGCTTCCTCGGCGCCGCGCGGATCGCCGAGCGCATCGAGGCGCAGGCGACCGAGCTCGAACGCGGCGAGCGCGGCGCGCGGATCGCTGCGGTACGTGCGTCGGAGCTTGTCGAACGCGCGCGCCGCGTCGGTGGTCCGTCCCTCGCGACGGGCGCGCTGCGCGTCGTCGAAGAGCGATTTGGCCGACTCGGGGGCGGGGTCGATTGACGTGGGGGTCGGGGTCGGGGTCGAGGTCGAGGTCGAGGTCGGGGTCGCGGTCGGGATCGCGGTCGACGACGCAGGTGCAATCTCGGGCGATTCGCTGCGCCACGTCTCGTTCGCGCGGACAGCGCGCGTCGCGCCGTCTGGGCTCTTCACGTCCACCGCGCCCACGTCGACGTGAACCTCAACGGCGAACGCGAGCCGCCGCACGACGAACTTCGTCCCGACCACACGCACCTCGTGCCCCGCCGCCGCGACCGTGAACGCGCGCCCCGGGACGTGCGTCGCGTCGATCACGACGCCGCCGCGCTCGACCTCGATCCGCACCGACGCGCCGCCGATCTCGGTCAGCTTCACGCGGCTGTCTTTCTCGAGCACGAGGCGTGACCCCTCGGCGAGCGTCACCTGCGTCCCCTCCGCCGACGCGCCGCTCTCGAGCACCGCTCCCGCGACGAGCTCGCCGCCGATCGACGCGCGTCGCCACACGAACCCGATCGCGATCGCGATCATCGCCGCCATCGCGAACGCCGCCCCCGCGCGCCACGCCCACGCTCCGCCTCGCTTCGGCCGATCGAGGCGCGCCTGTATCGCGCTCCACTGCCGCACGACGCGCGCTTCGCCCATCGGCGGCTCCACGTATTTCGCTCTCATCGCGCACCCCCTACGACTGCGTTGTGCTTCTCGAGCGCCGCTTCGGCGTCCACGAGCCGCCGTTTGATCGTCGCCAGCGACAGCCCCATCACGTCCGCGATCTCCTCGAGCCCGAGCCCCTCGACGCGACGGAGCACGAGCGCCATGCGTTGTTCGACGGGGAGCGCGTCCACGAGCATGTAGACTGCACGTAGCTCCACCGCGACGTCCGGTGGCACCGACGCGCCGACGAGCGAGTCGATCGCGACCGGCTCGTCCGTCGTTCGCAACCCGAGACGCCGCAAGAGCTTGCGCCGTCGAAGCACCTTGCCCGCCGTCCGCACCACGATCGACGCGAGCCACCCCGCGAATGCCTGCGGCTCCTTCAGGCGATCGAGCCCGTTCAGCGCCTGCACGAAGCTGTCTTGGACCAAGTCGTCGACGTCGTCGTCACGCCCCATCACGCGGTACGCGAGGCCGTTCACCATCGGCGCGTACCGCCGAAAGAGCGCTTCGCGCGCCCAGTCCTCGCCGGCCCGCGCCGACAGAACGAGCGCGGCGTCGCTCGGTCCGCTTCCGGAGCGGGTGGCTTCGCGTCGGGCCTGCACAGTCCATAAGTACCCGGGGACTGGGAATCGGCTCATGGGTTTGAGCCGATCCAGGGGGGTCCTGGTACTTTCTGGTTGTGCGCCGATTCCCATGGCTCTTTCTCGCCGCGAGCGCGGTCGGATGCGGCTCGGTCGAGCTCCCCGTCCTGTCGACGGACGACGCCGCGGCCCCCGACGGGGCGACGACGCTCCCGCCCGGCGGCGGCACGCGCGCCGATTTTTGCGCCGGCAGCGGCCCCCCTTCGTTCGCGGATCGGGATGGCGGCGTCGTCTGCTCCGGCGGCATCGCGCAGAAGACATTTCGCTACGCCCTCTGCACGTGCGAAGGCCTCGTCACCGATCACCAACTGACGACCGACGCCTTCGACGGATCGCAGGGTCCGTACGATCCCGCGCACGCCAAGATCGGCGGATCGATCGGCAGCAACGGCAACATCAACGCGAGCGCGGCGTTCGACATCGGCGGCTCGGTCTGGGCGGGCGACGTGACCGGGCTCACGACGAACGCAGCGCTCACGGCGCGCGGCGAGCTTCACGCGGCGGGAAAGCTCAACACCGGTCCCGCGCTGATCGTCGGCACGGACGCCTGGCTCGCCGGAGGGATCGTCACGAGCGGCGACGTGCTCGTGCCGGGCACGCTCTTCGTACCGAACGGTGTGCAGGTGTCGATCGGCGGCACGAAGACGATCGGCGCGACGGTGACCGCGCCCGTGAGCGTCCCCGCGCCGTGCGATTGCGACCCGAGCGCGCAGCTCGACGTCGCATCGTTCGTCGACGGCTACCGCACGAAGAACGACGACGCCGCCGAGGGGATCGATCCGGCGACGCTCGAGAATGTCAGCGCGCCGCTCTCGCGAACGCTCCGGTGCGGCCGATATTTCTTCACGCGCGTGGGCGCACACGCCAAAGTCGATCTCACCGCGAGCGGGCGCGTCGCGATTTTCATCGGTGGCGACTTCGCCGCGGACGCTGACTTCGTCGTGGACGTCCCCGCGGGGAGCGAGCTCGATCTCTTCATCGCCGGCAACGTGGTCGCCGCCGGCACGTTCACGATCGGAGATCCTGCGAATCCGGCGCGCGCGCGCACCTACGTCGGCGGA
>JAYVXB010000412.1:0-5196 GCA_043785585.1 Deltaproteobacteria bacterium
TCCAAGCCTTCGAGCCGATTTTGATCGAAGGTAAGGCAATCCAGCTGCACCCGCTTGTTTGCTCGGCTTTCAACGCCGACTTCGACGGTGACCAGATGGCCGTGCACGTTCCGCTGAGCGTCGAAGCTCAGATGGAAGCGCGCGTCCTGATGATGTCGACGAACAACATCCTGTCGCCGGCGAACGGCAAGCCGATCATCAACCCGACGCAGGACATCGTCCTCGGGCTCTACTACGCGACGCGCGAGCGCAAGTTCTCACGCGGTTGCTACCGCGAGGGGACGCTCACGGTCGACAAGAAGGGGCATCCGGAGGGGTACCTCCGCGGCGTCTACTCGTCGCCCGAAGAAGTCCGCATGGCGTACGACAACGACGAGGTCACGCTCCACTCGGGCATCCGCGTCCGCGTCATCGATCCCGAGAACCAGCAGCGCCGCGTCGTGAACACGACGGTCGGACGTTGCCTCATCGCGGAGATCCTCCCCGACGGTCTCAGCTTCGACCTCGTCAACAAGACGCTCGACAAGAAGGCGCTCTCGGCCCTCATCGACGCCTGCTACCGCAAGCACCGCAACAAGGCGACCGTCCTTCTCGCGGACCGCTTGCGCTCGCTCGGCTTCGAGTACGCGACGCGCGCCGGCGTTTCGATCTGCATGGATCACATGGTGATCCCGGACGCGAAGGCCCTTCTACTCGGTGAGGCGCAGGGCGAAGTCCAGCGCGTCGTCGATCAGTACCAAGAGGGTCTCATCACCGACGGCGAGCGCTACAACAAGATCGTCGATATCTGGGCCGGCGTGGCCGACAAGGTCACGCAAGAGATGATGATCGTCATCGGCAAAGAGAAGGTCACCGATCCGGAGACCGGCAAAGAGCTCATCGAGCCGAGCTTCAACCCGATTTACATCATGGCCGACTCGGGCGCCCGAGGCTCGACCCAGCAGATTCGTCAGCTCGCCGCCATGCGCGGCCTGATGGCGAAGCCGTCGGGCGAGATCATCGAAACGCCGATCACCGCGAACTTCCGCGAAGGTCTCAGCGTGCTCCAGTACTTCATCTCGACGCACGGAGCGCGTAAGGGCCTCGCCGACACCGCGCTCAAGACGGCGAACTCCGGGTACCTCACGCGCCGTCTCGTCGACGTCGCGCAGGACGCGGTCATCACCGACTTCGACTGCGGGACGCTCGACGGCATCCGCGTGACGAAGCTCGAGGACGCCGGCGAAGTCATCCAGCCGCTCGCCGACCGCATCCTCGGTCGCGTCGCGCTCGAAGACATCGTCGATCCGCTCACGGGCGAAGTGCTCGTCCCGCTCAACACCGAGCTCGACGAAGCCCTCGTTCACATCATCGAAGAGGCGGGCATCGAAGAGGTCGTCATCCGCTCGGTGCTCACCTGCTCGACCAAGCGCGGCGTGTGCGCCAAGTGCTACGGGCGCGATCTCGCGCGCGGGTACAAGGTGAACATCGGCGAGGCCGTCGGCATCATCGCCAGCCAGTCGATCGGCGAGCCGGGCACCCAGCTCACGATGCGAACGTTCCACATCGGTGGAGCGGCGGCGCGCGGTAAGATCGAGCAGAGCTCGCTCGAAGCGCGCAACGAAGGCTTCGCGCGCATCCGCAGCGCAAACCTCGCGCGCAAGCGCGATGGAACGGTGACGGTCATGAACCGCCACGGCGAGATCGTCATCGTCGACGATACGGGCCGCGAGCGCGAGCATCACCGCCTCGTGTACGGCGCGGTTCTCAGGATCGAAGAGAACTCGAAGATCAAGGCCGGTCAGCTCCTGGCGGAGTGGGATGCGTTCGCGCAGCCGCTCCTCAGCGAGGTCGGCGGCGCCGTGAAGTTCGGCGACATCGTCGAAGGCGTCACGATGACGGAGAAGCTCGACGAGGTCACCGGCCTCTCGCGCAAGGTCATCGTCGAGTCGCGCGCCGCGGATCTCCGCCCGCGCATCTCGATGAAAGACGAGAAGAGCGGCGAGACGCTCAAGCTGCCGAACAGCACGCTCGATGCTCGCTATCTCCTCCCGGTCGGCTCGAACATCGTCGTCCAAGACGGCGACGTCATCGAGCCGGGCGACATCCTCGCGAAGATCCCGCGCGAGACGACGAAGACGCAGGACATCACGGGCGGTCTCCCGCGCGTGGCCGAGCTCTTCGAGGCGCGCAAACCGAAGGACCACGCCATCATCGCGGAGATCGACGGCGAGGTTTCGTTCGGCAAGGACACCAAGGGCAAGCGCAAGGTCGTCATCACGCCGTTCAGCACCGAGGGGCAGCTCCTCACCGATCAGTCGCGCGAGTACCTGATCGCCAAGGGCAAGCACATCCAAGTGCAACCGGGTGACCGCATCCGCGCGGGCGAGCCGCTCATGGACGGGCCGGCGAATCCGCACGACATCCTTCGCGTCAAGGGCGAGAAGGAGCTCGCGGCGTATCTCGTCAACGAGATCCAGCAGGTTTACCGCCTGCAGGGCGTCGCCATCAACGACAAGCACATCGAGGTCATCGTTCGTCAGATGCTCCGGCGTGTTCGCGTCAAGGACGTCGGCGATACGAATTTCCTCATCGACGAGCAGGTCGAGAAGTACCTGTTCGAGCGCGAGAACGCGCGGATCCTCGATCGTGGCGGCAAGCCCGCGGTCGCCGAGCCGCTGCTTCTCGGCATCACGAAGGCGTCGCTCTCGACCGAGTCGTTCATCTCGGCCTCGAGCTTCCAAGAGACGACGAAGGTCCTCACCGAAGCCGCCGTCAGCGGCAAGGTCGACTTCCTCCGCGGCCTCAAGGAGAACGTCATCATGGGTCGCCTCATCCCGGCAGGCACCGGCCTCGGCGCGTACAAGACGCTCAAGGTCGTGGTCGAGGGCGAAGGCGAAGAGCGCTACACGAGCGCGCCCGCGCGCACGTCGGCCGAGCTCAGCGCGGTCAACGAAGAGTAAGTAAGAAACCTTGTCATCCTGAGACCGCGAGAGCGGTCGAAGGAGCCCCCAAGTCGATTGGGGGGTCCTTCGGGCCTTCGGCCCTCAGGATGACAAGACGCGTCTACTCGACGACGAGCCCAAACGCGGCGACGCCACGTGAACGGAGCTCGCGGCGGAGTTGGTCGGTCTTGGCGGGCATCGCGATGAGGCGCGCGACGAGCTCGGCGGACCACTCGTCGAGCGGCTTCGCACCGCAGGCGGCGAAGTCTTCGCTCTCGCCGCTGAGGATGCGACGCCACGCGCACGCGGTCGGCTCTTCGGAGAGCGCGGCGACCAAGTGCGCGGCCGCGTCGCTGCCGCCGGCGGCGACCATGACGTCGGTGAGCGTCTGGACATAGAAGGAGAAGGGGTCGGGGGCGCCGTCGGTTACGGCGACTTCTTCGACTGCGTCTTCTTCATCCTCGATCGCGTCGAGCTCATCGACGATTTCGATTTCGTCGTCGTCGTCCGGTGCGATGGGAGACGCGATGACCGTCTCGTCGATCGCCAGCTCGAGCACCGGCGCGGCTTCGACCGCGACCGGGACCTCGACCTCGACCGCGAGCGCGACCGCGACCGCGACCACGCGCTCGCCCACGCGCTCGCCCGCGCTCTCCCGCTCCGGCAACTCCGCCGTCGCAATCGCACACGGCGACACGCACACCCAAATCGCCCCCTCGTGCAGCGCAGGGTTGTCGTTCGGAAATTCAGCTGCGGGCGAGATGTAGTTGGACACGGCGACCTCTGCGCGGATCCTCGCTCCGGCGCGCGCCGACGGCCAAATTCGCTACTTATTTCGGGCGATCCGCCACACGAGCCCGCCCCCGTCGTCGCAAACCAAGAGCGCCCCGTCCTTCGCCACGAGCAATCCGACCGGCCGCCCCCACACGTCCGGCGACGACTCGTCGAGCATCCAACCCGTCACGAAGTCGTCGTACCCGCCGACCGGTCGCCCGTCCTTCATCTTCACGCGCACGACTTTGTACCCGGTGCGCTTCGTCCGGTTCCACGAGCCGTGGAACGCGACGAACGCATCGCCGCGGTACTCGCTCGGAAACATCGCACCGTCGTAGAAGACGAGCCCGAGCACCGCCGAGTGCGCCTCCACCATCACGTCCGGCTCGATCGTCTTCGCGACGAGATCCGGACGCTCGCCCTTGCGCCGCGGATCCTCGCGCGGCCCCGCGTACGCGAACGGCCATCCATAGAACCCGCCGTCCTTCACCTCGGTCACGAAGTCGGGCACGAGATCGTCGCCGAGCCGATCGCGCTCCTGCACCGCGGCCCATAGCGCTCCCGTCGTCGGATGAAACGCGAGCCCGATCGGGTTGCGCGTCCCGCTCGCGAACGTGCGTCGCGCGGAGCCGTCGGTGTTCATCTCGAGGATCGATGCGCGCGGCTCGGGCTCGACGTCGACGTTCGATTGCGAGCCGACGGTGACGTACATCTTCGAGCCGTCGGGACGGATCGCGACGTTGCGCGTCCAATGCTCGCGGTATCCGCGGCCGGGGAGATCGGTGATCTTCTCGGGCGCGCCTTCGGCCGCCGTCTGACCTGCGCGGTAGCGAAAGCGGACGACGGCGTCGGTGTTGCCGACGTAGAGCCACTCGCGAAAGAACGCGACGCCGAAGGGCTTGTTGAGGCCGGTCGCGAACACGAAGCGTCCTTCCGCGGTCCCGTCGCCGTCGGCGTCGCGGAGCACAGTGATCGTGCCGCCTTGCGAGTCGACGACGAAGACGTCGCCGTTCGGCGCGAGCGCCATCCATCGCGGCTCTTTCCAGCCACCGGACGCGAACGGACGAATCGTGAAGCCGTCGGGGAGCGTGAGCGTCGCGCCGTCGGGGCGCGCGGTGACGTTCGGTCCGTTGTCGGCGTCGGGCGAGGAGTTGGGGGCGGGGAGGGAGGACGCGCGGATGTCGTAGTGACGAAGGGCCGCGGGCGTGGGCGTGCGCGCGGGCGTGAGCGCGGGCGTGCGCTCGGGCGTGGGCGCCGGCGGGCATCCCGCGAGAGCGAGAGCGAAGACGAGGAGCGATCGCGTCTTCATAGCGTCAGCCCTCCGACGTAGCGCTGCCGCGCCCACTCGTTCATCACGATCCCCGCAGCGACGGCGACGGGGAACGAATGGTTCACCCCGTACATCGGAATCCCGATGACGTCGTCCGCGCGCGCGATCACGTCCGCCGGCAATCCTGCGCGCTCGCTCCCGAAGAGGAACACGACGTCGCGCGGAAAC
>JAYVXB010000413.1:0-5175 GCA_043785585.1 Deltaproteobacteria bacterium
GTACGTGGCGGGGACGGCGCCGCTGGCGGATCCGGTGGATGTCGAGCCGGGGAAGCATCACGTGACCGCGCGCGGGACGGACGGGACGTACGATCAGGATGTCAGCGTCGAGGCGGGGAAGACGGTGCGCGTGAGCTTCGTCGCGACCGCGGGAGCGCCGAATGCGGGGACGGCGGGGACGGCGGGGACCGCGCCGACGAACGTAGCGGCCGCGCCGGGTGGGCCTGCGACGGCGACGTCGGCGGGCGCGCCGGGGACTGCGCCGACGGGTGCGACGGGGGGCGTTGGGGAGACGCCGCCGGACGCGGGGGTGAACGCGGGGACGGGCGGGACGTTTTGGACGACGCGGAATGTGGTGGTGATCGCGTTGGGGGTTGGGGCGGTCGCGGCCGCGGGCGTCGGCGTTGGGTTCTTCATGGGCGCTTCCAGCCAAGACGACAAAGTCACGCAGCTGAAGACCGCGAATCCGAATTGCGCGGGCTCGACGTCGACGGGATGCACCGATCTCGCGACGGCGGCTGACGCGCGCGCCAGCGATCGCAATGTGGGCACCGCGTTCGTGATCGGCGGCGGGGTGCTCGCCGTGGGTGCGGTGGCGACGTTTCTTTTCTGGCCGAAGGGCACGCCGAAGACCGGCGCGATGATCGTTCCTACGGTGACGCCGGGAGCGGCGGGACTTCGAGTACTGGGGCACTTCTGATTTTCCACTTTGGTTTTACGTGATGGAGCATGCCATGCGTTCTTTCCTGATCACCTGTGCGGTTCTCTCGACGGCGAGTGTTGCGATCGCGATCGCGGCGAGCGGTTGCTCGTCGGCGAGCTGTGACGACACGAACACGTGTGGGTTGACGGACACCGACGGCGCGACTGCCGATGGGCAGGGCGGCGATGGGATGACGGGCGAGGGTGGAGGGGATGGCGGTGGCGATTCATCGCGCGATGCCGACGGAGGCGCGAGCGATGCGCCGAGCGATTCCATTGCAGATCGCTCGGATGGCTTTGACGGGTTCACGTGCGACGTCGCGAAGACTCCGAAGGACGACAATTGCGTTCTTCTCGGCTTCCTCAACACGGGAGTATTCGTCGCTCCCTACGGAACCACAGGCGCCGCGGGCACTGCGGCCGCCCCAGTCGACACGATAAATACCGCCCTCACGAAGGCAAAGGCCGCGGGCCTTCATCGGATCTACGTTTGCGGCGGAACGTACACGACGGCCGCAACGCTCGATGGTGCGACCGTCGATTTCGATGTGCAGATCTTCGGCGGATTGACGTGCCCCGGTGCGGGCGGCGATGCGGGCACGCCGTGGACGTACACGGCGGCGGCGACGGTGGTTGCACCGACGGCCGCGGGCTACGGATTGTCGATTACGAACGTCACAAAGGTTGTTGGGGTTTCGGATATTGAATTCGATTCCATCGCGGCGACTGGCCAGGATGCGAACGGCGCTGGGAAGACCAGTATCGCGGGGTGGGTCAACGGGTCGGGCGATGTCACGTTCACGCGGGCGACGTTCAGGGCGGGGGACGGAAGTGCGGGCGCGGATGGGGGGGCGTTTGCGACGAATCGTTTTGGAGGAACGCTGACGGGAAATGGAGCGAACGGCGTTGTTGGCGCCGGGCGGCTCACGTGTTCCTGTCCCGTGAGCGGATCGACCTCGGGCGGGAACGGCGGAAACGGTGGGATCTCTCGGGCCGAGACCGGCGGTGACGGGACGTCAGTGGTTCGTGTTGGCTACGGCCTTGGAGGCACCGGCGGTAAGACGAATCCGATGCCTCCGCCGCTTAACCTTTCATGCCAGGCCGGGGGTACCGGCGACGATGGCGTCGGCGGCACGTCTGGCACCGGGGCGACCACGAACGGTTCGCTCGGTTCGAGCGGGTGGACGCCCGCCGCAGGCCTCCCCGGGGGCGTCGGTGGGGTCGCGCAGGGCGGCGGCGGCGGCGGCGGTAGCGTTTCACTCGCCGGCGGCGCCGGCGGCGGCGGCGGCGCGTGCGGTGGCTGCGGTGGCGGGGCCGGACAAGCCGGCAAAGGCGGCGGCTCGAGCTTCGCGCTTGTGGTGCTGAGCTCGACGGTGAAGCTCAACGCATCGAAGCTCTTCTCCGGTGCAGCCGGCAAAGGCGGAAACGGTAGCACGGGCGAATCTGGACAAGGAGGAGGAGGAGGAGGAGGCACGATCGGAGCTTGCTCCGGCGGCGACGGCGGCAACGGCGCAGGCGGCGGTGGTGGTGGTGGCGGCGCCGGCGGGCTATCTTTGGGGATCGCGTGGAGCGGCGCGACCGCACCAACCGTCGACGGGACGATGCAGACGAACGTAACGGCGATCGCCGGCGTCTACACAGCCGGCACGGGCGGAGGCGCGGGCACGCACGGGAACGGCGGCGCGGCCTCAGCCAACGGCGGCAACGCTGGTCAAAATGGAACCGACGGCGTCGCTGGCAGCACGAGCGCGGTGAAGCAGTTCTGATTTCGTTGCCTCGATAGTCTTGAATTCCAGCAACTCGCTCTCGCGGTCCCGATGAATAGGGACAATGGGCGAACTCGGTGCAGTCGGGAGCGAGGGGCGCGCATAGCGTCGCAAGCCGTGACGCTCGCGCCGTAGTTCGAATTCGCGCAACCGCGCCGAGCGGGCCCCGATGAAGAGAGGTGAAGGAGCGCACCTCTCGAATGATCTCGTTCAGCACCTCCGACGACGTCCAGCCGATCGATCCGACGCGCACCGACGACACCGAGCGCGACGATGACCTCGAGCAACTTCAAACGCGGTCGCGCGTCCTCGAGGCAGCGTACCGAACCGATCCCTCGGACCCAGCAGCGCTGCGCGCGTGGGTGCGCGTCGAGCAGAAGATCCGACGCGTCGAGGAGAGTCGCGCGCGGCTCGCGAATGCGAGCGGCGGCGCCGTCGATCCCGCGGCGGCGCTCGATGCGCGCTTCCGCAGTGTGGGCCTTGCCGCGCCGAAGTCGTCCGGCGTCCCGCTCGATCGAATCGATTGGGACACGCCAGCCTCGCAAATGACCGAGGGCGAAGCACAGGCGCAGCTCGATCTCGCTGGCCAGGCCATCCTGCTCCAGTCGGGAGGCAATCCATCGATGATGGGGCACGTCGATCCCCGGCTCGTCGCGCGCGTCGTCGAACTGAGATCGCGGCTCGTGGAGCTTCGCGCGCCGCGCGCTCCCGGCTCTCCGATTCGAGCTGCGGACCTGCACGCGCCAAAACCGGCTTCACCTGCGATTCCCTCGTCGCTCGGCGTCGTGCCGACCGACATGAAAACGCCCGTCGCGCAGATGGCGCGCGCACAGATCGTCGACAACATCCGCGGGCTCACGCCGCTCGTCGTGGGACCGCGCGTGCCGGACGCAGCGATCGCCGCGCGCCTGTACGAGCTCTACCGGCGCCTCGCGTACATCGAGATGCGGCCGCACGAACAGCTCCGCGCGGACGAGCGCGAAGAGTCGACGCGTCTCCGCGCTGGGCTCGTCGCGATGGGCGACCGCACGTGTCGCGGCGATGAGCCGCTCCCGCAGCTGCGCGCGCGATACGTTGCGATGCGGCAGAAGCTCGAGGCACAGGGATCCTTGCCGCCACCAATCGCGGACGGCGAGAAGTACGGGATCCCGCTCGCTGAATACGACAGGCGCATGGCGATGTGGATCGACATCATCCGCGCGAACGATCCGCTCTCATCGCTCGCGTTTCTGCGATCGATGATGACTGGCGAGACTCTCGACCAAGCGCATCAGCGTGTCGCGGGCGCGAGCGCTGGGTTTGGCGCGATTGGTGCGCTCGCAATGGCGCGCGGTGAACCAATGCCGCGTAAGGACGCAACGACGCAGCGACAGATCGTAACGATTGGCCCACACGCTGCACAGCGGTCCGCGCCCGTGACCGGGGTCGCGACCGCCGGCATCTCCGCCGCGGGAGCAACGGCACCGCGCCTGCGAACAACGCCGATGATCGCAGTCTTCGCGGGAGAGAACGTGCCCGGGAATCGAGTGTGGTCGCACGGTCGGGTCGTGACGTATCTTTCACCGACTGAGCGAGCCCGATACAAACTCGAAATGAAAGACGGCGTCATCTACGACGCGCAAGGAAATCGCTTCGACACGGCAAACGCCACTTCGATTCACGGTGGGAGATCGAAGGCCATCTTCGTGATGGACGTCGATGGCAACATTTACGCATCCACATTCCAAGGTGCCGGACGTTTTCATCATTCCAGCTTGATGGGCGGCGCTCCGATCGCAGCGGCAGGTGAGATCGTCGTCGACAACGGCCGGCTCGTCATGATCAACAACGCGAGCGGTCACTATTTGCCAGGGCCTGAGCTCACGGATCAAGCATTGAATGTCATGCGGCGACACGGCGTGAACGTCGACATAGTAGAGAGACAGGACGTTAGACCCGGTGGCGGAAAGTGAGAAAAACCATGAGCGTGCCGATCTGGGAAGTCGAATGGGAAGGTTACGTGCGCGAGCTACTCTTCCCAGTCGTCTACGAGTCCGACCCGTCCGGCTCCGTGGAGCGGGTGGTGGACGCGCTGCGCGCAGATCCTCATGTCGTGCCTGAGCGATACATTGGCGCTGCGCGCGCTGCGCTCGCAAGCGACGCGAAGCTCTCCAGTATCCTCCCATCAAATCATGCGGAGGATGTCGTTCGCGAGTACTTGGCGCTGCTCGTTCTTCGCCTCGGTGAGCACGAGTGACTTCCGGAGGTCTCCAGAGTCCACGATGATGGCAAGCTTCGAGCGGTGACCGCGCGAGGCAGGCACGATGCGGGTGTGCGAGTCCCTCTCCTCTCTCCCGGAATCGGGGGAAAGGAGGGGGTCGGGTGAGGAATGAGGGCTCGCGCAGAATCGGAATCCTCCCCCTGAACGCGCGCAGGCGCGAAGCGCCGAGCACGTGATTTGGGGGACCTCGGCGGCGCGGCGGCGGGCGGGGGCATCAACTCGTCAGGGAAATGACTCTAGATCACCGGACACGCGGGCCGCGTGGTAAACGCCGCGTATCGTGGCTTTGCAGGCGTACGCGATCATCAAGAGCCCGGACATCTTGTGGAACCTCGCGCTCGCCGAAGAGAAGACGAAGCGCTCGGTCGATGCGATCCGGCACTTTCGGATCTATCTGCACGACTCGCGGATCAAGGAAGACGATCGCACGAAGGCGCAGGCGCACAT
>JAYVXB010000414.1:0-15816 GCA_043785585.1 Deltaproteobacteria bacterium
GCCGCTGAAGTCGCTCGCGATCGCCGGATCGCTGACATTGAAGTTCGCGCCGACCGAGAACCCCTTCTCCGGTCCGATGCTGTAGAGGTAGCGCTCCGCGTTCGAGTACGACCATCCGAAGTTGAGCGACGCGAGGAACCCGCGCGTCGGGATCGACGGCGTCTCGTACGGATCGAGCTTGTCGGTCGGGAACGGGAGCGACGCGCCGACGCGGTTCACCGAGTACGTCATCGAGAAGCTCTGCGAGTCGAACGCGCGCGGCATCGAGTACGCGATCCCCGTCTCGGCGCCGACGGTCTCCGAGATGTACGTCGGCTTGAAGCTCGGCCCGAGCTGAAATCCGCCGCCGGGCGCGATGCGCCGATAGCCGTGCAACGTCAGATCGAAAGGAAGACGCGAATAGACGTACGCGAGGTCGGCCTGGAGCTCAGGGCGTTCCCACTCCGTCGTGATCGACGCGGCGAAGGCGTGGAGTCCGGCGATGTCGTTGCCGGTCGTCGTGAGGATCGTCGCTTGGCCGAAATTGCCGGGCGTAATCTGCACCGAATATTTTCGCGGGCGCAGCGTCGCGAGCGGATTGTACTCGGTCGACGCGACGTCGACGGGCGGCGGCGTCGCGTGCGGCGGCGGGCGCGAGTCGACGTACGGCAAGGCGTCGAGCCAGCGCGACTCGTCGAGCGCCATCGCGAAGATGTCGAAGCCGTTGTGCGTGTAGCCGAGGTAGACGAGCGTCTTGCCGTCGGTCGAGACGTCGGGTTGGTACGCGCCGTTGATCACGTTCGTGACCTGCTTCAAGCGTCCCGTGGCGACCTCCCAGCCGTAGATGTTCATCACGCCGGTGCGATCCGAGTGGAAAAACAGCCATCGCCCATCCTTCGAGTACGCGGGGCCGCCGTCGATCGCGCGGTCGTGCGTCACGTCGACGAACGATCCGTCGGCAGTGTCGACGATGCGGATGTCGCGAAAGCCACCGCGCGACCACGAGCTGTACGCGACGTGACGGCCGTCGGGCGACCAACGCGGCGCGAACGATTGATCGAAGCTCTGGTTCGGCAAGAGCGTTCGCACGTTCGAGATCGCGCTCGCGCGAAGATCGGCGATGCGCAGCGTGCTCGTGCCGCGATGGTTCGTCACGAAGACGACGCGCCTGCCGTCCGGCGACACGTCCGGATCGATCGCGCGCCAGCCGGTCGTGAGCCGCGTGCGCGCGCCGTCGAGGCCCGAGACGCTGGTCTTGCCGACCGGGAGCTCGAACAGATCGTTGTAGTAGTAGAGGTTCTTCCAGACGTCCTGCGAGTTGAAGACGAGGGTGCCGTCCGGCTCCCAGCTCGCGGCCGCGGCGCCGTTGGTGCGCGCGACGAGACGACGCTCGCCTTCGCGCGCATCGACGACGTCGCCTCGCGCGTCGCGCGTGATCGGCAAGCGCGCGAGCCCGCCCGTCGTGTGTCCGTCGTCGTGGAAATAGAGGATCTCTTCGCTCTTCCCCGCACGCGCCTTCTCGGGGACCCACCGCGGCCGCTGCGGCGCCTGACCGCCGGTGGTGAGCCGACGCCCTTCGCGCACGCCGCGCGCGCGAATCGCCGCGACCTGCTCGCCGTAGACGCGACGCATGCTCTCGACCCACGCCGGGTAGAGCTCCTCGAACGTGCGCCCGGTCGCGCGCCGAATCGCGCGGTTGACGCCCCACGGAATGAGCTGCGATCCGTAGTAGTCGATCATCCGCCTTATCGCGTCTTCGCCGTACGTCTCCGCGATCCATCGCAAGAAGAACGATCCGTACAGGTACCAAATGTTTCCCTGCGGCCACCGCTTCGGGATGTTCGAGAAGACGTCGATCGGCGCGACGTTGTCCTCGATCACGTCGGCGCGCATGTACATGTTCCACTGCGACGACCGGAGGCGTCCGCCGCTCGTGCGCTCGCTCTCTTCGAACACGGCGAGCCCTTCGAGGAGCCAGCGCGGCTGCGTCTGGTTCGGCGCGAGCGTCTTGCCGAGCACGCGGTTGACGAGCGCCGGAATGCCGCCGATGTGATCGGTGTGGAGGATGTGCGTGTACTCGTGCGTGAGAAGCTCGAGGTACCAGTCGTCGACGTCGCCGAGCGGCGAGAGATCGTCGGGCGCGGTGATGTAGAGGTGCACGGCGTTGTACGGAAGCGCGCCGGCCGATCCGTTCGCGCTGTCGGTCTGGTCCGTGAGCACGATCTCGGTGCGCTCGCTCGGCTGCCAACCGACGGCGGGGACGAGGCGATCGTAGATGTCCTCCGCCAGCGCAGCGACGTGGCGCGCGACCTCTTCTTCGCCGGAGTAGTACGTGATGCGAAAATGCTTCGTCTCGATCGAGCGCCACACGAGGCTCGGATCGTTCGCAGCGAGCGCGCTTCGCGGCGCGCAGATCGCTCCCGAGAAAGCGAAGACGAAAGCGACGAGAGCGAAAAGGCGGCGCAAAGAGGCTACAGGCTACACGCACGCCTGCGCGGTGACTCGCCCCCTGGCGCTAAAAATCGTCGTGGAAGAGCGGCTCGCGATTTCGCACGTAGCGATAGACGAGCTGCCGCGCCTCGGGCGTGATCTCGGTGAACTGCGCGCCGAAGCCGGGCGGCGCGTCGTTGCCCGCATCCGACTGCTCGCGCGACCAGCGCACGACGGCGTTCGCTTCGAACTCGTAGCCGCCCGGGAGCGCGACCTTGAGGCGCACCGGCGTGCCGATCTTCGGAATGCGGTAGGTCGATACGAAGAGGCCGCCGTGGTCGATGATGTCGTTGCCGGAGAGGCCCTTGTAGAAATTCGTCGGGCTGTGCGCGCCGAGATCGGCGTTGACGACCGGCACGTCGGAGACGACCGCGGTCGCGCCGAACGGATTCGCGGGCGGCGCGTTGGGCGGATGCACCTGCTGCTGTTGCGGCGGCGGCTGATACTGCGCGGGCGGCGGCTGTTGGTACTGCGGTTGCGGCGCAGGCTGAAAGGCTTCCTGCGACGGTCGTTGAAACGCGGTCGGCCCCTGTTGCTGCGGGGGCTGTTGGTACTGCGGTTGCGGCGGCTGTTGGTATTGCGCCGGAGGCTGCTGGTACTGCGGCTGCGCCGGAGGCTGCTGGTACTGCGGCGCGGCCTGCTGCGGAGGCGGTTGGTATTGGGGTGGCGGAGGCGCGGCCTGCGGAGCCGGTGCTTGCGACATCTTCGCGAGCGTGTGAACGAGGCCGAGCGATCCGGCCACCGCCTCCATCGCGCCGACGACGGCGGGGTGCTGCGACGGCTGCGCCTGCAGCTGCCCGAGCGCGGAGCGCACGTTGTTGAGCGCGAGCTCGGCGTGCGGCGCGAGCTGCGTGCCGCCCGAGCGTTCGATCTGATGGAGCGCGCCCATCGCCTGGGCGATCGGAGCGGCGAGCTCGAGGAGCTGCGGCGGCACGTTGGGATCGGACTGCAGTGCGCTGAGGCCGCGCGCGAGCGATTCTCGCGCGGTCTTTGCGGTCGTTGCGGCGTCGGACACGGGTCTCTCCTCGCGGGTGCGCGCATGCGACGCGCACTCTGGATGCTAAGGCACGCCTCTGGATTCCACAACGATTGCGGCGAGACCGCGTGCGTCGAGGCCCGCCTCGTCGTCGTTCGATTCGATCCGGCCTGCGAGGAGAGCCACGGCGACGTCTGCCGCGCGAACGACCGCGACGCCGTCGGCGCGCACCGCGGCCTCTCCTGGTTCGAGCGCGCGCGGGAAATCGTGGGTCACGGCCGCGCGCGTCACCGCGACGACGTCGCCGCCGATCTCCGTGAACGCGCCCGGCCAAGGGCTCGCGGCTCGCACGCGCCGCACGATCCGCTCCGCGGACCACTGCCAGCGAATCTCGAGGTCGTCGTCGGTCGGTGTCGGGGCGGCCGTCGCGAACGCTTCGTCTTGCGTCTCGGGCGGAGGCGCGCGCCCATCGGCGTACGCGCGTACGACGTCGCGAAGGAGCGCGAGCGACGGGCGATCCAACCGCTTCGCGAGCCTCCACGCGCTCCACGTCGGATCGATCGCGAGCGCGCGTCGCCCGAGGATCGCGCCCGTGTCGTATTGTTCGGCGAGCGCGTGCGCCGTCACGCCAGTCTCCTGGTCGCCCGAGTCGATCGCCCAGAAGTACGGGTCGGGACCGCGATGGCGCGGGAGCAACGACGGATGCACGCCAAGCGCGCCGAGCGGCGCGATCGCGAGGAGCGACGGCGGCAGACGCGTCGTCCAGAACCAGCTCACGAGCAGGTCGGGCTTCGCGCTCCGCACGCGATCGAGCGTCGACGCGGCGTCGACGTTGGGCACGAGGGCGATCCGCGACGCTCCGAGCCGCGCGCGGAGCCTGCGGTTGCCGATCGCGCCGGGCCTGCAAATCCCTGCGTAGACGATCTCGTGACCGTCTGCGTCGAGGAGCAGCGCGGCGAGCGGCAGACCGAAGAACGCGATCCTCACGCGACGCCGTGACCAAGCGACTCGACCACGACGCTACGTCGTCACTTGTCGGACGTCACCGGGACGATCACGCCCGGCGTCACTTCGTCGCCGATTTGCCGCAGGAGCGCCGAGCGCGCCGCGTGCTCGACGAGCTGCCAGAGCTGCCCGCGATCCGTCACGCGACCGAGGAAGCCGATCGGAATGCGGAAGCCGCCTTTGTCGCGACGCCCGCCGCCGTACGGCCGCCCCTTCTCGTCCTGACCGAACGCTTGCTCGAGCCACACCGCGGGATCGACGCTCGGCGAGTGCGTGCGGAGCGAGCCTTCGATGAACTTGTCGCCGACGACGCCGTAGACGACGACGGTGTCGATGTCTTCGCGTCGCACGAGAAAGTCCGCGGCTTGCGCGATCGTGTCGCGCTCGGACTCCGTGACGAAGCCAACGCCGGCCATCGCGAAGTTGCGCCGCACGACGAGCGACGAGAGCGATCGCGCGATGACGTCCATCGCCGTGGGCGCGATGAGGCGGCGACTCAAGTCGGTGAGTAAATCGCGATCGCACACCTCGGCGATTTGCGCCGCCGCGCGGAAATCACCGGCGCGCGCGAGCATGAAGTCGTCGGTGTCGGTCGAGAGGCCGTGCATGAGCGCGGTCGCGATGCGGCGATCCTCTTCGACGTCGGGGTCGAGCTGCGCGAGCTCTTGGAGGTACTCGACGAAGATCGTCGCGGTCGCGCCGACGTCGAGGCGAAGGTCGACGAAGCGCGCCTTCGGCGGCGTGGCCGCGCGATGGTGATCGACGACGGTCAGCACTTCGAGCCCGTCGGTGTCGGTGTAGTCGGGATCGAGCTCGTGCGAGTCGACGTACGCGAGAAAGTCGATCTTCTCGACCTCTTTGAAGCTCTTGATCTTGCGAAGCTCGAGGCCGAGCAGCTTCACGAGCGCGCGGTTCTCGCGATGCGACAGCTCGTGGCAATAGCCGATCGTCGTCGAGCCGACGCCGAGGCGCTGCGCGATGTGCGCCTGCGCGATCGCGCTCGCGATGCCATCGGGATCCGGATGACCGCGAAGAGCGATCATCACGTGCTTGCCCTTGGCCTGCGCGATCGCATCGGCAAAGCCTCGCGCGCGCTGCTCGGGGCCCTGGTACTGCGGAACTTGGAGACGCCGTACCGTCGGGTCGTTCATCGGTGGAGCGAATTGTGGCCACTTTTCGAGGCACAAATCCAGGGTGCTGCAACGCATGACGTCGAGGCAGATTCCGCGCCAGCGCCTTCGACCGCCTTCCACGCGGTGCGCTAACGTGGCGCTCGAGTCATGCGAAGCGGCGACCGTGCACGCATTCCATCCGCGCGGAACCTAAAGGCGTTCCGCCATGCGGTCGCGCTCGCCGTACCGCTCGTGCTGGCGCTCCCGCCGCTCTTCTGGATCGTCGATGGCACGCGGCGCGCCGCAGTCACGCCGCTCGCGCGCGACCAAGGAATCTTTCAGTACGTCGCGTGGGCGCTCGCTCACGGCGCGCGTGCGTACCGCGACATCCGCGATGTGAACGGGCCGCTGACGCACTTCGTTCATTTCGTTTTCATGAAGCTCGGCGGCGGCGACGAACATCGATTTCGCATTCTCGATTTCTTGGTCACGGGCGTTTCGTTCGCGTTCGTGGGCGCGTGCATCCCGGGCGTCGGTCGCACGCGGCGCAGTCCGCGCGCGCTCGAACGCGTGGCGTGGGCGCTCGCCGGTTGGGTGACGCTCAGCGGGCAGTACCTCGCGTTCGGCTATTGGGACATCGCGCAGCGCGAGAGCTTCTTCGATTGGTTCATGCTCGCCGCCGTCGCATTGCAGCTCGTCGCGCATTCACGCTCGACGCGGTGGACGATGGTCGCGGTCGGCGCGCTCAGCGTCATCCCGTGGTTCGGAAAGCCCACCTACGCGCTCTTCACGATCGCGCAGCTCGTGACGATCGCGATCGACCGCGACGCGACGCTCGCACGTCGCCGCGCGTTTGCGGCGTTCGCGATCGGGGGAGCCTTCGGCGCAGCGACGCAGCTCGCGTTCGTCTTCGCGTACGGCGAGGTCGGCGCCTACGTTCGCATCGCGTTCTCCGACGTGCCCGCGATGTACCGCTTCATCTGGGCGCGCTCCGCCGCGGACATCTTCTCGTCGCCGTGGTTCGCGAACCGCGCAATCTTCGGCATCGCGGGCGGCGTCGTGATGATCGCCCTCATCCTCCTCGGTCGGCTCCCGCGCAAGACGCTCGCCGTCGCGCTCCTCCCCGCGTGCGCGATCGCGAGCATCGTCCTTCAGGCCAAGGGGTTCACGTACCACTTTCATCCGCTGACCGCCGCGGTCTACCTGCAGTGGCTCGTCCTCGTCGCGTGGCTTTGGGACCGCGTGCAATCGGCCTCGCGGGAGCGATGGATCGCGCTCGCGTTCGCCGTCGCGCTCTCGGTTCGCGTCGCGACCGAGATGACGGAGTCGCCGTACATGAAAGAGGTCTGGCTCATCGACGGCGCGGCCACGGCGGAGCAGCGCGCGACGAAGGAGTACTTCGCGCGGTTTCCGGAGCCCGACTATTTTCCATGGGATCTGCGCGAAGCGGCGATCTTCTTGAAGATGCACACTGCACCTACCGATCGCGTCCAGGTCTACGGCATGGACCCCTACGTCCTCTTTTTCGCGGAGCGGCTCAGCGCGACGCCGTACGTCTACGCCTACGACTTGAACGTCGACGCGGCGCTCGCGGGCGGAACGGGCGGCCACCCGAGCGACGCGCAAGCCGCGCGAATCCGCGCGCTCCGCGACGCGCACGAGCGGGATCTGCTCGAACGCTTGCGCGCGGCGCCGCCCGCGGCGTTCGTCTTCATCGACAAGTCGCCGCTGATGTCCGAACCGAATGCGTGGCAAGATTTCGCGCTGCACTCGCCGGAGACCTCGCGCTGGGTGGCAGAACGCTACAGAGAAGCCGCGATTTTCGGCGTCGAGCACGTCTGGCTGCGAGAGCGCCCGTGACACGGCGTGGTAGCCTCGACTCCTCGAAGAGCGTCTCCGTCACCGATTCGTCACACGATCTACACCGTCGAGAGCGCTAGGACGAAGAACGCGCCCCATGATCGAAGAGAGCCTCGCCACCAGTGGTCCCGCATCGGCCCCCACGCCGCGTCCTTCGAGCGTGTCCGTGAACAGCCCCGACGCGTCCGGCCCCGCCGATCTTCGCTCCGAGGCTCTCTACTTGAATCGCGAGCTCTCGTGGCTCGAGTTCAACGCGCGCGTGCTCGCCGAGGCGGAGAGCGAGACCGTACCGCTCCTCGAGCGGCTCAAGTTTCACGCGATCGTCTCGTCGAACCTCGACGAATTTTTCATGGTGCGCGTCGCGGGGCTCAAGCAGCAACAGACGGGCGAGGTCGACGAGCCGTCGCCCGACGGGATGACCGTCCTCGAGCAGCTCGCGGCGATCTCGTCGCGCGTGCACGAGCTCGTCGCGACGCAAACGGCGTCGCTGATGGGCAACTTGCTCCCCAAGCTCGCCGAGCATGGCATCGTCTTCGTGAAGCCCGAGGCGCTCTCGCCCGAGATGAAGGCCGAGCTCGACGCGCGCTTCCACAACGAGATCTTCCCGATCCTCACGCCGATCGCGATCGATCCGGGCCACCCGTTCCCGCACGTTCGCAACAAGAGCTTGAACCTCGGCGTCATGTTCCAACGCGAGGGGACGCTCGAGCCGGCGTTCGGCGTCGTGCAGGTGCCGATGATGCTGCCGCGCCTCATCGAGGTGACGGGCGTGAAGACGCCGAGCGGCGCGCCGGCGCGTCACGCGTTCGTGCTGACGGAAGATCTCATCGCGCGAAACGTCGGGATGATCTTCCCGGGCGTGCGAATGAAGGGCGTCTACACCTTCCGCGTCACGCGCAACTTCGACATCGAGATCGACGAAGAAGAGTCCGAGGATCTTCTCCAGACGATTCAGCAAGAGGTGCGGCGACGCGAGCGCGGCAACGCCGTGCGTCTCGAGGTCGCGGGAGATCCGACGGCCGGATCGCTCGCGAAGCTCGTGAAGGCGTTGAAGCTCGATCCGGATCGCGACGTCTTCCAGACGAGCGGGATCCTCAACGTGTGGGACCTCGTGTCGATCACACGCGAAGAGACGCGCGGCCTTCGCGACGACGTCTTCACGCCGCACGTCACGCCGCCGCTTCGCGACGCCGACGACATCTTCGCGACGCTGCGCGACGTCGACGTGTTCTTGCATCACCCGTACGAGTCGTTCGACAGCGTGGTCGAGCTCGTCGCGCGCGCCGCGGAAGATCCCGACGTCCTCGCGATCAAACAAACGCTGTATCGCGCGGGCGGCGACTCGCCGATCGTGAAGGCGCTCGCGCGCGCGGCCGAGGCCGGCAAGCAGGTGACGGCGATCGTCGAGCTGAAGGCGCGCTTCGAAGAAGAGTCGAACATCGCGTGGGCGCGCATGCTCGAGCAGTCGGGCGTGCACGTCGTCTACGGCCTCCTCGGCTTGAAGACGCACGCGAAGTGCCTGCTCATCGTGCGTCGCGAGAAGGGCAAGCTGCGAAGGTACGCGCACCTCTCGACGGGCAACTACAACCCGACGACGGCGCGCATGTACACGGACTTGTCGCTGATGACGGCGCGTCCCGAGATCTGCGAGGACGTGTCGTCGATCTTCAATTTGCTCACGGGGTACAGCGCGCCGCCCAAGTGGAACAAGCTGATCGTCGCGCCGCTCGGGCTGCACGAAGCGGTGCTCGGGATGATCGCGCGCGAGGCGGAGCATGCGCGGCAAGGACGGCCGGCGCGCATCGTCGCGAAGATGAACGCGCTCGTCGACGCGGACGTCATCGAGGCGCTCTACCGCGCGTCGCAGGCGGGCGTCGGGATCACGCTGCTCGTGCGCGGCATCTGCGGATTGCGTCCCGGCGTGCCCGGCGTCAGCGAGACGATCGAAGTGCGCGCGCTCGTCGATCGCTTCCTCGAGCACGGGCGCGTCTTTCACTTCGCCAACGGGGGCAAGGACGAGCTCTACATCGCGAGCGCCGACTGGATGCCGCGAAACTTCCATCGCCGCGTCGAGGTGATGATCCCGCTCGACGACCCGGCGATCAAAATGCGCCTCACCGAGATCCTGCAAGTGCAGGTCATGGACAACGTGAAGTCGTGGGTGCTGCGCAGCGACGGCACGTACGTCCGCGCGGTGCCGAAGCCGGGGGCGCCGGCGCTGCGTGCACAGAGTCGGTTCATCGAGATGACGCGCGATCGGATCAAGACGGCGGAGGCGGCGGGCGGACCGTCGAGCCGATTCTATCTCGCGCACGCGTCGCAACGCGCGAAGCCCGAGGGCAAGCTCGAGGCGCGCGCGCGTCGACGCGAGCGCGAGCCGAAGAAGAGCTAGTAGCTAGCCGAGCATCAGCATGAGGTTCCACGCGGCGTGCACGATCGCCGCGGCGCCGAGCCCGCCGCCGAGGTACGCGACACCGAACGACACGCCGAGCAGCGTCGTCTGGTAGACGGCAAAGCGGTAGACGCCGAGATGCGCGAGCCCGAAGAGGATCGCGGCCGCGGCGAGACCCGCCGTCGATCCGAATCGCGCCGCGAGGACGCGCTGAAGGAGGCCGCGGTAGACGCGCTCCTCGACGAGCGGCACGAGGAGCACGTTCATCACGAGGAGCGGCCAGCGACCGTCGCCTCGCGGAACGCTCCGCGACACTTCCTGGTTTTGCGCGTCGATGAGGCGCTTTGCGGTGCCGGTCGGGAACGCGGCGGGATCGACGCAGCGGCTCACCTGCGCGCTGGCGTCGATGGCGTTGCGCGCGGCGCCGCTGAGGCCGAGGGTCAACGCGAACGCGGTGGCGGTCGCGAAGAGGACGCGCGGAAGCGCGATGCGCGGGAAAGAGACGCGTCGTTCGAAGGCGAGCTCGATCGCGGTCGGGACGAACGCACCGAATGCGGCGAAGACGATCGTCTGCACCCACGCCGAGACTCCCGCCCATCGCGACGCGACGAGGACGAGCGGCAACGCGACGGCGGCAGCGCACGCGCTCGCGACCAGACCGATCGACGGACGCGGCGCGATGCGCGTCGCGCGAACGTCGTCGCCGGAAATCCCGAGCCGCGCCAACGTCACTGCAGCGACTCGAGACGGCGTCGGCGCGACGAAGATCATTGCGATCGCCGCCGCGAGCGCTGCGACGAGCGCGGCGTACGTCAGCGCGTGCCCGCTGCCGCAGCCCTTCGACACGAACAAACCGAAGCGCGCAGCCGCCGCGAAGAAGACGAGCGCGGTCGTCTTCGGGTGGCGCGGCGTGCGGCGCAAGACGTCGAAGCCCGCGATGAACAGGACGAAGACGTCGCCGACCATGCGCGCGTACGCGCCGGGCGTGCTTGCGCCGCCGAGCTCGCGGTCGACCTCCGCGAGCAACCCGAGCGGCACGAGCCCGAAGAGCACGGTGAAGCGCAAGGAACGCCATCGCCGCGCGACGTCGAGATCGAGCGCCTCCGCGAAGAAGTCGCGGAGCTTGCCGCTCGCGTCGAGCGCGTCGGCCACCGGCAGGAACGGTCCGTCGCGTCGGAGCGCCAGGCGGCTGGTCGCCGCGAGCCGCACCGCGCCAGCTTTTCCGGCACGATCCGCCGCTAGATCGCCCGGTAACACGACCTGGACGTCGTCTCCCTCCGGGCCACCAGGAGACGGGTTGCTCTGGACGAAGACCGGCTCCATCGCCGCATGATACAAATTGCGCATGCTCGGGATGACGCGAGGAGAAGTGGGGCTCGTGCTCTTCGTCTTCTTTCTCGTGTGGGGCGCGCAAATCGTGCCGCGGATCGGCGAGCGTATCTCGGTCTGGCTGGGCGAAAAGAAGAAGGGGGCAGGGGGCTCGTGACGGACGCGAACGAGGACGCTCCGGGGAGCTCGGGGCCGCCGACGACCGTCTTCGTGAGCGATCCGTCCGCGGAGGCCGAGCGCGTGGCGCAAGCGCTGCGCGCGGCGAACTACGTGGTAGTCGACGTTCCGCTCGCGATGCTCGTCGCGCGCGTGGCCGTGCAGCGTCCGCGGGTGATCCTCGTCGATGCGGACAGCGACGGCGCGCTCGACGCGGTCGCGCGCATGCGAGAGCTGCCCGACGCCGATGGGATCGACGTGCTCTTCTTTGCGCGCGCGGGCGGGGCGTTGTCGACGTCGGAGCAAGCGCTCTCGCACGAGGGGAGCGGTCTGTTCGCGCGGCCGATCGAAGTCGAGTCGGTGCTGAAGAAGATCGAAGCGCTCACGGGCGGGTCGAAGGCCCCTCCGCCGATGCCGGCGCCTCGGCGCATGTCGTCGCGACCACCGCCGTCGTCGTCCGCCGTCGCGGCGCCCGCATCGTCGTCGTCGGTGAGCGGCGCTTCGTTGCCGCCCGCGAGCATGCGCGTGGCCGAACCGATCTCCAGCCGGCCGCCGTCGCCTCGCGTGAGCATTCCTGCGCCGATCCCGTCGCTGCGCCCGTCACTTCCGATCGATCCGGCGATCGCCAACGACGGATCGCGCCGCCCGCCCACGGCTCCACTCAGCGCGGAGCTCGAGCAGCTTCTGGCGGAGGCCGAGCAACGCGTCCCGATTCAGGCGTCGCCCGAGTCGATCCCACCGACGCCCGAGGAAGAGATCGAAGCGGTCCTCCCCGCAGAGCTGCTCGAGTCGCTCGACGAACCGCTCGACGAGGACGACGACGACGATGCTCAGGAGAGCGCGTACTCGCCGATGCATCGCGCGACCGGCGTCGGGAGCTCGAAGTCGACCACGGGTGCGGCAGGCACCGGCGTGGGCAGCTCGGCGCCGGGTACGGGACCGGGCGCGGGGACGGGAGCGAGCAAGGTCGGGAAGACGACGGGGGCGCATCGTTCGCTCGGAGCGGACACCCCTGCGCCGGTGAAGACCCACGGCGGGACGCATCCCGGGACGACGGGCTCGGTGGCGACGACGGGGGAGCGGCGCGAAGGCGTGTCGCGCGTCGAGACGGGAGCGCAGTCACCGCCAGCGCCTCCGCGCGTCGAGGACGTGCCCGCGCAGAGCCTTCGCGGCGGGTCGCAACCACCACCGACCGCGTACTCGGCGGCGCCCCCCGTCGCGGCGCACGACGATTCGCTCGCGGTCGACTCGCTCGCGAGCCCGGCCCGCGCCGCCGAGCTCGCACCGCCGGCGCCGGCGCTCGCGACGACGGTCCTCCTCCCCGGCGACGCACCGCGCGTCGTAGGTCGCGCGATCGCCGCGCGCACGACCGGATCGCTCGCGTTCGACTCGGGGGGAACCGTGCGGCGCGTTCTCCTGCGCGAAGGCGACGTCGTCACCGTCGCGTCGGGCAGCGAGGAAGAGAGCTTGCTCGCGTTCCTCGGCGTGCGCGGCGAGCTCCCGCGCGAGACCGTGCGTCGTTTGGCAGGCAAATTCCCAGGCTTCGGTCGTCACGGCGGCGCCGCGCTCGTCGCACACGGTTACCTTCGACAGGATCAACTCTGGCCGGTGCTGCGCGCGCACGCGGAGTGGATCCTCGGACGGATGCTCCTCCTCGCGAGCGGCACCGTCGCGCTCGAGACGGATCCGCCCGGACGCCTTCGTGCGGAGCCCGGGGTGTTCGGCGGCTCGACGGGTGCGGAGGTGTTCGTCGAGGTGCTCCGTCGCGTGGTCGCGCCGCCCGATGCGGTCGAGCGCGTCGGCGGTGCGTCGTCGCGGATCGGTGACGGAGAGAACGCATCGCTGCTGTCGGAGTGCGCGCTCAAGCCGCGCGAAGCGGAGCTCCTCGGCGAGGCACGCGGCAAGACCGTGCAGCAGCTCCTCGACGCGGCGGGCGAGAGCGACATGGCGACTGTGCTCTATGCGGCGTCGGTGCTCGGCGTCATCGAAGTGCTGCGATCGGTGGGCGCTCCCGCCGCCGCAGCCGACGATGTCGGCCCCGACGTCGACGCGCTCGACGAAGAAGCGATCCGCGCCCGCGTGCGCGCGCGCGTGCAGCTCGTCGACGACGGCGACTATTTCGCCGTGCTCGGCGTCGCGCACAACGCGACGGGCTACGAGGTGCGGCGCGCGTTCCTCGAGCTCCGTCGCGCGTTCGAGCCGTCACGGATCCTCACGCCGCAGGTCGCGGATCTCGCGGACGACGTGCGCAAGGTGGTCAGCGTCCTCGAAGAGGCGTACGAGATTCTCCGCGACGGCGCTCGACGCGAGCGCTACCGCCGCGCGATCGACGCCGTCCCCGTCTGAGGCGCGCGCCGACTACGCGTGCGCGCGCCGCTTCGCCGGTCGCACCGCGTCCACGAGCAGCGCGCCGTCTTCGACGTCGACGAGCGCGACGTCGCCGCGCACGAGCTCTCCCCGGAGGATCATCTCCGCGATCGGCGCTTCGACGAGCCGGCCGATCGCACGCCGCATCGGACGCGCGCCGAGCTCCGGATCGAAGCCACCCGCGTCGAGCAACGTGTCGATCGCGCGATCGCCCACGTCGAGCCGAACGCCCTGCGCACGTTCCAGATCTTCACCGAGCGTCGCGAGCATTCGCCGCGCGACCTCCGCGACGTCTGCGCGTGTCAGCGGCGCGTACGGGAGCACCTCGTCGAGCCGATTGTAGAGCTCCGGCGGAAGCGCCGCGCGCGCCGCGGCGACGAGAGCGTCCGCGTACGCCTTCGTGTCCGCCTCCGCAGCCCCCGCGCGTGCACCGAACCCAATGCGACCTCGCGCCCGCGGCTGCTCGACGTCCGAGCCGAGGTTCGACGTGAGCACGAGCACCGTGTTCGAAAAATCGATCGTTCGACCGCGCCCGTCCGTGAGCCGCCCCTCGTCGAAGACCTGAAGAAACGCTTCGAGCACGTCGCGGTGCGCCTTCTCGATCTCGTCGAGGAGCACGACCTGGTACGGCTTCTTGCGAACGGCTTCGGTGATCTGCCCGCCCGACTCGTGCCCGACGTAACCCGGCGGCGCGCCGACGAGACGCGCGATCGCGTGCGACTCGGCGTACTCCGACAGATCGAGACGCGTCATCGCGTGCGGCGAGTGAAAGAGACACTCCGCGATCGCCTTCGCCGTCTCGGTCTTCCCGACGCCCGTCGGCCCGAGCAAAAGAAATGATCCGATCGGACGCCGCGATCGGAAGCCCGACGCGTTCCGACGCAGCACCGTCGCCACACGCGCGAGCGACTCGCGATGCCCGACGACGCGCGTCGCCATCAGCTCTTCGAGCCGCAGCATGCGATCCGAGTCCGTCTCGAGGAGCCGCTCCGTCGGCACGCCGGCCATCTCCGACACGACCTCCGCGATCTGCTCGCGCCCGACCTCCACGAGACCGCGCCGACGCGCGCGCGCGCCTGCGAGATCGAGGATCGCCACGGCCTTGTCGGGCAACGCGCGATCGACGACGTACCGCGCGCTCCACTGCACGCTCGCATCGAGCGCGGCCGACGCATACCGCACGGAATGGTGCGCCTCGAAGAGCGGCGCGATCCCGATGAGCGCCACGGTCGCCTCCTCCGGCGAGAGCTCGGGCACCTCGATCGGCGTGAAGCGTCGTGCGAGCGCTGCGTCCGCCTCGATGACCCTCTTGTACTCCTCGGGCGTCGTCGCGCCGATGCACGGCAGCTCGCCCCTCGCGAGCGCGGTCTTCAGCTCGCTCGCCGCTTCGTCGCCAGCGTCGCTTCCGAAGAGCGTGTGCACCTCGTCGAAGAACACGATCACGCGCCCTTCGCTCCGCTTCACCTCCGCCTTCAGCTGCCCGATCCGCTCCGCAAGCGCGCCGCGCACCGCGGTCCCGGCGAGGAGCGCCGTCGCGTCGATCTCGATGACGACGCGATCGTCCGCAGCGTCGCCCGCAATCTGCAGCGCGAGCCCTCGCGCGACGCTCGTCTTCCCCACGCCGGCGACCCCCACGAGGCACGGGTTGTTCGCGTGACGCTTCGCGAGCACGTCGAGCGTGCGCTCGATCTCGGCTTCGCGACCGACGACCGGATCGAGGTCACCGTTTGCCGCGGCGAGCGTCAGGTTCTTTCCGAGCGCGGTCAGCGTCGGAAAGCGCTTCGGCTCGAGCGCGAACCGAGACGTCGCGGCGTGCGTCGAAGAGGGCGCGACGGGCCGGACGCGGCGCACGCGATGCTGCGACGCGGGCGCGTGGCGCGGATGCGGATGAGGAGCGGGAGCGGGTGAAGGCGTCGTCGTGATCCGACGAGGGAGCGGTGACGGCGCGTGCTGCGTGGAAGCGGGCGGCAGCGCAAGTTGCTGGGCGACGGGCGGCACCGATCGCCGCGCACCGACGATCCCCATCGCGATCTGCATCGCCGCCGTCCGGAGCTTCACGACGTCGCTCCCGCACTGCTCGATCGCACGGTGCGCAGCCGTGAGCCGCTCCTGGCAGAGCGCGAAGAGCAGATGCATCGCGCCAGGCTCGC
>JAYVXB010000415.1:0-5167 GCA_043785585.1 Deltaproteobacteria bacterium
GAAGGTAGAACGCTTTACGAAGCGCCCGTCCCCTTTTTTCCCTTTGTAAGCGCCGCCTTCGACGACGATCTTGCCGCGGGACAGCACGTGCGTCGGCGCGCCCACGACCTCGCGTCCTTCGAACGGCGAGTAGTCGACGCGCATGTGCAGAGTCTTCTGGCTGAGCGTGTGACGCTTCTCGCCGTCCCACACGATGATGTCCGCGTCGGCGCCGATCGCGATCGTCCCCTTCTTCGGATACAAGCCGAAGATCTTCGCAGGCGCGGTGCTCGTGATCTCGACGAAGCGATTCATCGAGATCCGCCCCGCGCGAACGCCGCCGTCCCAGAGCAAGTACATGCGCGTCTCGATGCCGGGCATTCCGTTCGGCACCTTGGCGAAGTTGCCTTTGCCGAGCTCCTTTTGGCTCTTCATGCAGAACGGGCAGTGGTCGGTGCTGACGACTTGGAGATCATGTGTGCGAAGGCCGCGCCACAGATCTTCCTGCATCGACTTCGGACGAAGCGGCGGCGTGCAGATGAACTTCGCCCCCTCGAGCTCACCGTACTCCGCCGACGTGCGGCGCAGATCGTCTTCCGAGCAGAACAAATATTGCGGGCACGTCTCGGCAAACGCGGGCAAACCGCGATCGCGCGCTTCGACGACTTGCTTCAGCGCGCGCTCGGCCGACAAGTGAACGATGTAGACGGGCGCGTTCGCCATCTCCGCGAGGCATATCGCGCGGTGCGTCCCTTCGGCCTCGGCAATCTGCGATCGAGTGAGTGCATGGTACACGGGTGCGGTGTGCCCCTTGGCAAGGGCCTGCTGCACCATGATGTCGATTGGGATCCCGTTCTCGGCGTGCATGCAAATGAGCGCGCCGATCTCTCCCGCGCGCTGCATCCCGCGAAAGATCTGACCGTCGTCGACGAAGAGGACGCCCGGGTACGCCATGAACATCTTGAACGACGTGATCCCTTCGTCGACGAGCTTCCCCATCTCGTCGCACGTCGCGTCGTTCACGTCGGTCATGATCATGTGGAACGCGTAGTCGATCGCCGTCTTGCCTTCGGCCTTCGCGTGCCACGCGTCGAGACCCTTGCGGAGCGGATCGCCCTTGGTCTGAATCGCGAAGTCGACGATCGACGTCGTGCCTCCGTGCGCGGCCGCGAGCGTGCCGGTCTCGAAGTCGTCGCTCGACGTCGTGCCGCCGAACGGCATGTCGAGGTGTGTGTGCGCGTCGATCCCGCCAGGCATGACGTACTTGCCGGTCGCGTCGATCGTCGTGTCGAACGGGCCCGAAGGTGCGCCGGTCTGCGCGTCGAAGATCGCGGCGATCTTTCCGTCGACGATCGCGACGTCCGCCTTGTACGTGTCGACCGCCGTGACGACGGTGCCACCCTTGATGAGCGTTTTCATGGAGCGGCGAGAATACAGGGAGAGAGAGATTTACAGAAGATGAGGAGGCGGAGGAGGGGTGGGAGGGGTCGCGGCACGCCGCCTAGCGCCCCGCGTCGCCGCCCGTCGTCGGCGCGCAGCGATCGCCATCGCGCAGCGTCTTCAGCTTCTGCTGTTGATCGGCCGTCAGCACGTTCTTCACGCGCACGAGCATCGCGAGGTGCGTCGCCTTGATCCGATTCTCGCGCTCCATGAGGCTCGCCGCGGCGTCCTTCGCCTTCGCCTCGTCGACCTTCGTGACGTCGAGCACCGTCACGAGCTTCTCCTTCTCCGCTTCGAGCTCCCACTGAAGCTTCACGAGATCGGTCTGCGCGCGCGCGACCTCTTTCGTGATCGCGTCGCGTTGCGCCGCATCGAGCGCGATCTCGCCTTGGTGCTCCATGACGAGATCGACCGGAAAGAGCCGGCTCTCGATCGCACCGAGCGGCTCGGTCGCGCGAGGCGCCGTCGAGACGCCGCTCGTCAGCCTCGGTGGCGACAGCGTCACGGCCGCATCCGCGGAGACCGAGTCGCCAGGGAGCGGGGGCATCGATCGTTTCGCGCAACCCGCGAGCAGGATCGCGAGGAACAAGAACAGAAATCGTCGGGTCATCGTCGTCGTCCCTGGAGAAGGCTTCGGTCGAAATCCGGTGTCGTCGAGAGCGACGCGTGACCGGGTACGTTCAGGAGAAAATCGAGGGGCGCGGGCTCGATCGCGAGCACGGGCATCGGCGCCGCCGCAGCCACGACGGCAGGAGCGGGAGCTGCGGACGTGGGCGCGGCTTCGTCGTGTTGGACGTTGATCCACAAGAGGAACGCCGCGGCCGCCGCGAGCCCCACCGTCGCAACAGGCAACGCGACGGTCCACGCCGATCGCTTCCGAGCCGGCGCGCGCCACATCGCATCGAAGGGCGGCGCGCGTCGCTTGTCGGCCTCGCGCAGATTCGCGAACCCACTTCGGAGCCGTTCATCGTCGTTCATGGGAACTTCACCCCTTCGCGCGTGAGGATTTCGAGGACGCTGACTTTTCCGCGTTCGTAGTGGATGCGCGCGGTGCCGAGCGAGACGCGCATGATGACCGCGGCTTCGGCGATCGTGAGGCCTTCGTAGAAGACCAAGTGGAGAACTTCGCGCTGCCGCTCGGAGACGCGACCGAGCGCGCGCGAGAGGGCGGCGGCGGTCTCGTGATCGACGATGCGGCCGGACGATGCAGGCACGTCGGGGAGCTCGTGGACGATGACCTCGCGCCGACGACCGAAGCGCCAGCGTCGATGCTCGTGCGCGGTGAGACGGATGACGCCGAAGAACCACGTCTTGAGCGCAGAGCGTCCGTCGAACCGCGCACTCCCGGAGACGACTTTGACGTACGCCTGCTGAAGCACGTCGGCGGCCTCATCGGGATCGCGCGCGCAGCACGCGAGCGCCCAGCCGTAGCTCGCTGCGTGAAGCGTCGCGAGCTCCTCGCGTTCGACGTCTGCGAGCGTTTGCGGATCCCCCATCCTTCCGTCGCCGTCGCGCGACGCTCGCACCCTCGGTCGCGAGCGTCAACGGGCTGCCGCGAGGAGCTCGCCGCGGCGGCGCCTACGGACGACGACGACCAGCGCGATTCCGAGCGCGAAGAACGGCGCGAGCGTCGGCGCGCACGCGACGAACGCCATCGCGGCGTACGTGAAGAACGCGGCCGCTGCGTGGAGGCCCGCGCTGCCTGCCTCGCTGATGCTCCTTCCCGGCGACTGCCACGCGGCGACCGACGGCGCCTTCAGCGTGACGCGAATGGTGGCGAGATCGATCCGCCCGTCGAGCGTTCGCTCCTGCGCTTCGAGCCGCTCGATGGAGTCGCGGACGCGCGCGAGCTCGTTCTCCGCGGCGATGACCTCCGCGATCGTCCCGGTCTTCGATGTCATGATCTCGAGGATTCGCTTCTCTTGAACGCGCGCGTTGTGAAGTCGCGCTTTGAGATCCGCGCGCTCTTCGGTCACGTCCTGCACCTTCTCCGAGTCCGACGTCACCTCGCCGACGCCGGCGACCGCGGCGCGCACGTCGCGGACTCTTTCGGCCGGGACGCGGAGCTCGAAGCTCGCGAGGCGGTCCTCGCCCTTCCCGCTCGTGCTCGCGTCGGCGACGTAGCCGCCCGCACGCTCGACCTCGGCGCGGATGCGCACGACCGCCGAGTCGATGTCGCTGACGGTGACGCGGATGTCTTCGGTGACGATGAGCGCGCGCCCGGTCGCGAGCGGCGCGCCGCTCTTCGGCGAAGCGCCGCCGACGCCGGGCGCGGCAGCGACGGAGGGAGGCGCGGCGGACGACGAGTCGCGTTTGGAGCAGCCGGAAGCGCCGCCAAGGGAGAGAGCGCACGCTGCGATGACGAGGAGACGAGGAAACGTTTTCATGGGCTTGTGTGTCGCGGCCCGCCTCGGCATATGACACGCGCGCGATTTTTTTTCGGGCAGACGCACTAACCCCGCGCCGGCGGCAGACCGGTAGGCATCTTGACCACCCACAGCGCGGGTGCATACTGCGCGTTTTCCCGCGTGCCGCGGGATCCATCGGGGTTGGGTCATGACCGACAGCAAGAAGCAGCCGACGAGCGCGGAGGTCCGCGCCAAGCACAAGCAGTACCTCTTCCCGAGCGTTGCGAACTACTACGAGGAGAGCGTCGTCCTCGCGGACGGCAAGGGCTCGTACGTCACGGATCTCGACGGTCGCAAGTACCTCGACTTCTTCGGCGGCATTCTCACTGTGAGCGTCGGCCACGCGAACGACAAGGTCAACGCCGCGGTCAAAGCGCAGATGGACCGCATCGGTCACGTCTCGACGCTCTACCCGACGATCCCGATCGTCGAGCTCGCCGAGCGCCTCGTGAAGCTCGCGCCGGGCAAGCTCGAGAAGGCGTTCTTCTGCGCCAGCGGCACCGAGGCGGACGAGACCGCGGTCGCGCTCGCGCAGATGTACACCGGGCGCCAAGAGATCATCGCGCTCCGTCACGGGTACTCGGGTCGCTCGCTCCTCGCGCAGTCGCTCGTCGGCCACGCGAAGTACCGCGGCATCCCGACGCAGATCGCCGGCATCAAGCACGCCGTGTCGCCGTACTGCTACCGCTGCCCGTTCGGTCTCAAGTACCCGAGCTGCGAGGTGAAGTGCGCGCAGGACATCGAGGAGCTGATCCAGACGACGACGATGGGGCAGATCGCGGGCTTCCTCGCCGAGCCGATTCAGGGCGTCGGCGGATTCATCGTCGCGCCGGACGGCTACTTCAAGATCGCGACGGACATCGTCAAGAAGTACGGCGGCGTCTTCATCTGCGACGAAGTGCAGACGGGCTTCGGTCGCACCGGCGGCAAGATGTGGGGGATCGAGCATCACGACGGCGTCGAGCCGGACATCATGACGATGGCGAAAGGGATCGCGAACGGGTACCCGATCTCCGCGACGCTCGCGACGACGGCGATCGCCGAGTCGTGGAAGGCCGGAAACATCGCGACGTTCGGCGGCAACCCGATCTCGTGCGCGGCGGCGAACGCGACGATCGACACGATCGTCGGCGACAAGCTCGTCGAGAACGCGGCCGTGATGGGGAAGATCTTCCGCGAAGGCCTCGAAGCGCTGAAGAAGAAGTACCCGAAGGTGATCGGCGAAGTGCGCGGCAAGGGCCTCATGCAAGCGCTCGAGCTCGTGAAGGATGAGACCGCGGGCGATCGCACGCCGGCGCCGGAGATGGCGGGGCGTCTCTTCGAAGAGACGAAGAAGCGCG
>JAYVXB010000416.1:0-5159 GCA_043785585.1 Deltaproteobacteria bacterium
CGGCGGGTGCGCCGAAAGGGAAGGGTTTCGGCGCACTACGTTCGGGCTGGAATCGCGGTCCTAAGTGAGCGAATTCAACGCGGTCCTCCGCCCGTGCGACGCGGGCGGCATGCTCCCGCGCGCTCTACTCGACGTCGAGCTCGCCCTCCAGCTCCGTTGGATCGCGCGCACGTGCGACGCGTGGCGGCTCGCTCGGCATTCCCAGGCAATCGAGCACGAGGCGCACCATCGCGGGCTCGGTCACCGAGCCGAGCACGCGGAGCCGGCCCTCGCAGCTCGGGCAGCGCAAGACGTCCACATCGAACGTTCGACGGAGAAGCGTCGCCCAGTCGATGCGGGGTGTGGCTGCGTAGAGCTGGCCGTGGAGCAAGCGCTCCCAATGGCGGACGCTGAGCACGTTGGGCGCAACGCTCGTCGCGAACACGGCCGTCGGAACGACGGTTACTCGCGGCGACGTTCGCACGACGCAATCGCCTACGACGCGAAGCGCGGGAGCCGAACCATCCGCATCGGGGCTGGCGACAGGCGAACGCGTGTCTTCGGGCGCACGCGACGACGGCGACGGCGGCGAGGGAGCCGCTGCGCGATGCGCTGCGGGCGTTCCGCCCCGACACGCGTCGTTCTCCTTTGAAGCGTCCGACGTTACGCACTGTGGATCGCTCGGCATCGGCCCCTCGTCCGTGCGCGGTGGCCTCGGCACGACGTCCTTTCGCCACCCGGACTTCGGGGCGAGCACACCGTGGTAACGAACGAGCGGATGACGTGGCGGCGCGACGAGCGCGGAGAGGCGCGCGAGGAATTCGATCGGCGTCATCACGCGACTCTTAGCGCGGCCGTCGCGCCACTTCTTGATGCGGTACGCGATGCGTCCGCCGGGCAGCCAGCGGAGTCGATCGAGCGCGAGTGGCGGGCGGGCGCCGTAGCGACACAGCCGCTCTCGGCCCATGTCATCGCCGGTCTCGATCCGAACGCCGGCTTCGAGGTTGAAGCCTGCGTGCTCGACGGCGCCTCCGGTCGCACGCGGCGCGTCGAGCGTGACGCCGTTCTCCTCACTGTCCACGTCGACGTTGTCGCGAAGCGCGCGGACGGCTCCGCGCTGCATCGCGATCGCGGCGCACGCATCGAGGGCGCCATTCGACGGCGCCTCGTTCGAGCGTTCCTCGAGCGGACGCTCGTCGAGGAGGTTGCGTCGTACGAGCCAGGCGTGCGCGCGGCGTGCGACGCGCCGTACGATCGCTTCGAGCTCCACGGGTGTCGGCGGCGGTGCGGGGTGAAAGAGGGTCGGTCCTGCGTCGCCGCGCGTGAAGACGCCGTCGAGGCAGAGCACATGGAAGTGCACGTTCAAGTTGATGCTCGATCCGAAGCGTTGAACACAGGTGACGGCTCCGCTCTGCACATCGACGAGCCCCTCGCGCTTTGCCCAGGCGCGATGCCGCGCGAAGATCGCCTCGATGAAGATCCGTGCGAGCGCCCCGAGCACCGGCGCCTTGAACGCTGCGAGCCGGCGCAGCTCGAACGGGAGCGAGAGCACGTACTGGCGCAGCGGCACGTCGGGGAGCACGCGATCGACCAAGTGCGCGGCGGTGTTCGCCATGCGTCGGCCGGCGCACGACGGGCACACGTCGCGCCGCTTGCACGAGAACGCGACGAGCAAGTCGGGGCCGACCGCAGTGCGTGCCCCTCCGTCGCGCGACGTCGACGCCCGCGATCGTGCGTTCGCGAATGAGCTCGCGCTCGAGCTCCGCGACGGCGGCGATGATCGCGAACGTGAAACGGCCGGCAGGAGTGCTCGTGTCGATCGCGTCGCGCGCCGAGAAGAAGTCGACGCCGCGCGCGCGAAAGTCGTCGAGCGCGCAGACGAGGTGGCGCACGCTGCGCGCGAAGCGATCGAGCTTCCACACCGCGACGACATCGACGCCGCCCAGAGCGACGCGGGCCACGAGCGCATCGAGCTGCGGGCGGCGATCGGTGGCGCCGCTCACTCCATGGATGTCGCGCGCGCGCGTCGTAGATTCGACAGACGGCTCACTGGGACGCCCCCATCGTCAGACGCGCTCTACCCGGTCACTCAACTGCGAGACGGTAGCGACACCGTTGACGTAGCACCACGCCGCACCCCCCGGTCCCTCGCGAGTACCCGCGCGCCGATCGCGATGCACCCCCGGGTGCATCGCGCGACACCGTACGGTTCCCACCGCGTCACCCAAGGTCCCATCGCGCGACACCATCGGTCCGATCGCGAGTCACCTTCGGTCCCACCGCGATGCACGGGGCGGTGCATCGCGAGGAACCGACGGCTCCATCGCTGTTCACCCACAGGTCCCTCGCGATGAACCCAGCGGTCGCTCACGGGTCACCCGAACGTCCTCCGCGATGCACCCGCACGTCGCCACCGATGCACCCCACGGTCCCCCGCGGGTGACCGCAGGTCCGATCGCGCGCCCCTCTCGATCGAGCCCGCATTCCGCCGCGAGATCCACCTCTTACAAAATCGTCATGCCCGTTTCGTAAAAACGCGTTCCTGGCGACTAACTGACTGTGAGGGATCGAAGTCGCTCCCTCGAAGCGCAGTCCAACCCCAACCCAGAACGAAGGCAGCACCAACCCGATGCAGCACCGATCGAAATCCGAACCGCAGCACAAACCCAACACGCAGCACCAACCCCAACGCAGCACCAACCAACACCACGGAGAAACCCACCAATGAAGAAGCTCAACAACGCAGTAGTCGTCGACACGTGCACGAAGCGCCTCAACTCGCTGAAGGCACACGTCTCCAACAAGGCGGAGATCTCGATCAACGGCAAGGCCTACAAAGCCGCCGCCGTGATCGCGATCTACCAAGACTGCCTCGACATCCGCGCGTCGCTTTCCAACAAGCGCGCGGACGTCGCGGCAACCCTCGTCGAAAGTGCGAACGCAGAAGCCATGCGCCGCGCCGCCGACAGGGCGCTCAAGCCCTGGGTCGTCAACACGTTCGGCGCCAACAGTCAGGCGGCGCACGACTTTGGCTTCCCTCCGCCGAAGGCGCCCACCCGCACCGCGGAGAGCAAGGTGCAAGCGGTCAAGCTTGCCCAGGCGACCCGCGAGGCGCGTCACACCATGGGGAGCAAACAGAAGTCGCAGGTGAAGGGAGTGCTCGTCGTCGATCACCCCGTGCCGGCGGCGCCGGCTCCCCAACCCGTGCAGGTGCCCGCTCCGGCGGTCATCGGCATTCCGGCTCCGGCGGCAACTGCGCCGACGCCGGTCACTCCTGCTCCGGCTCCGATCGCCAAGGACGCGCCAGCGCCCGCGGCGTCGGCGCCGGTGCAGAACGGAGCGCTCAATGGAGCGCTCAACGGATCGGCGACGCACGCGTAACCGCGATGCCGTCGTCGTCTGAAAACAAGGCGCACCGCCCCGGGCTCGATCGAGAGCCTCTGGGCGGACGCCGCAGGGCCGAATGGATCATCGCGGGGTTCGACTCCCCGCCGGCCCTCCGCGATCCACTCCCGGATCGCAGAAAGGAAGGTGTCCCATGACCTCGCCCGAACCGCGATCCCATCTCCGACTCGTCTGGTCCGCACCTTCGCCCGTGCCGGCGCGGCCGACCACTCTTGACCGAAAGCGCCCGGCCCCTTATCTCGCGCCGATGGGACAGAGCCGGGAGGATCTCCTCCGCAATCAGGAGTGGGCGAAGATCAGCGCGCGGCTGTCGGCGTACGCGTTCAAGCGCATACGCGGGCGCTCGTGGCAGCTCGCCGAGGAGCTCGCGCAAGAGGCGATCGCGCAAGCGTGGGCGAAGAAAGACGGCTGGGATCCCGCGAAGGAACCGCTGCTGAAGTACCTCGCGAAGAAAGTGATCGGCCTCGCGTCGAACGAATACAAACGCAAACGCAATTCCTTCGAACGCCTCGCCTACCGCGACTACGACGAGGAAGACGTCGAAGACCCCATCAACCAGTTCCCCTCCGACGCCGATCCCCCCGACGAGCTCCTCCACCGCAAGCGCGTCGCTGCCGAATTCCGCGACCGCCTCACCAAGCGCCTCGCCGCCAAACCCATCGCGCTCGAAGTCATCACGCTGATGGAAGAAGGCATCACGACCCCGCTCGCTCAACGCGCCGCCACCGCCCACTCCATCGAAGAAATCCGCGACGCGCGTCGCCAGATTTTCTACCACGTCGCGATCCTCGCCAAAGAGCTCTCCCTCGAGCTCGACGCGAACGACGACGCGGCCGACGACGACGACGAGAAAGACAAAGAGGTAGCCGAATGACCACCAAGCGAAAGACTCCGGGTTCGCTCTTTCGGACCTTGCAGGAAGAAGAAGCCGCGGACGATCTCGAAGAGATCCTCGCGATGTCCGAGACCGAGCTCGACGCGTTCATCACCAAAGAAGGCGGCGATCCCGCCGGCATCCGCGCGCGCGGCGCCGCACATGCCAAAGCGCTCGACGAGCGGCTCACGTCGAAGGCGTGGCACGACGAGATGGAAGCGAAGCACGAACGCTTCCGCGATGTCGCCGCCGCGAACAAGAGCACGACGGTGCTGCCGCGTGACGTGCTCCTGGCGCGTCTCACCGCGGCCCGGAACAACCCGCGCTTCAATGAGCGCGTCGCTACGCTCTTCCAAAAGAAGACCGAAGAGGCCGCAACCGACCAGGAGCTGCAAGATCTTCTCGACCGGATCGAGCTCCTCGCGAAGCTCGAAGACGACAGCGAATAGCGAGTAGCGCGCGTGACGAAGATCCTCGCGCAGTCCCAAGTCGCGATCGACGCGGCGGACGCGGTTCTCGCCGACGCGAACGTGACGCATCAACGTGACATTCGCCTGCGCGCGATCGTCGGAAAGAACGGCGGTCACATCCTCTACGGTCCGACCGCGACGTCGAAGGGGAACATCGTGCGCGCGGGGAAGCACGCGATCATCTACGTCGACGAGACGGCGAAGGGGACGCTGCGCGAACGCACGACGCTCGCGCACGAGCTCGGGCACATGAAGATGCACACGCTCGTCGATCATTTCGAGCAGTGCGAGCCCTCCCAAGAGCGCCGCAGCGGGACGTCGTGGCGAATCGAAGGCGAGGCGTACGACTTCGGGCGCGCGCTGATGGCGCCGGCGTGGCTCGCGGCGGCGTACGCGACGGCGCTGCGTCCGTCGCTCGACGACGTCGAGCG
>JAYVXB010000417.1:0-15771 GCA_043785585.1 Deltaproteobacteria bacterium
TCCTTCGCGTTGGCGAAGCGCGCCGCCGGATCGCGCGCGAGCGCCCGCACCATCCACGCATCGATGTCCTTCGGGATGCGCGCGTCGGGCGCCACGCTCGACGGAACGGGGATCGCGCCGCCGAGGATCTTGCCGATGAGCGGGCCGAGCGCCTCCGCGCCGAACGGGCGCTGCCCGGTGATGCACTCGAAGACGACGACGCCGACGGCCCAAAGGTCCGTGCGGTAGTCGACCGTCTTCAGACCCTGCGCTTGCTCGGGGCTCATGTAGAACGGCGTACCGAGCAACGCCCCCGTACGCGTCGGATCGATCCCCGAGTTTGCGAGCGCGTCGGTCGCTTTCGCCACGCCGAAGTCGAGCACCTTGACGATCTCCCCGTCGCCGTCGCGCGCGAGGAAGATGTTTTCCGGTTTGAGATCGCGATGGACGAGCGCGGCTTCGTGCGCGCGAGCGAGCGCGCGGCACAGATGCGACATGATCCGCGCCGTGTCCGCGAACGTCAGGCGCCCGCGCGCGAGCAACCGATCGCGCAGGCTCATGCCGATCAGGTACTCCATGGCGATGTACGGATGTCCGTCGGCCGATACGCCGTGATCGAAGATCTGAACGACATGCGGACTCTTGATGCGCGCGGCGAGCTGCGCTTCGCGCAGGAAGCGAGCGCGCGCCTCGGGGTACGCCGCGAGCTGCGAGTCGATCAGCTTGATCGCGACTTCGTTCTTGAGCGTCAGGTGCTCCGCGAGCCATACCGAGCCAATGCCGCCCTTGCCGAGCATGCGAATCAGCCGGTAGCGGTCTGAGATGAGCTGTCCTTCCATCGCGACTTGGCGCCGAGCCTACCAGAGGATCGCGTCGACTACCGAAGCTGTCGAAGCTACCCTGCAGGCGTGTCCGACGAAGATGCTTCGCTCGCTCCCGGAGCGGTCATCGGCGCGCGCTTCCGTATCGATCGCCTGATCGGAAAAGGCGGCATGGGAGAGGTGTACGCCGCGAAGCACGTGACGACCGGACGCGAAGTGGCGCTAAAGCTCATTCACGCGGCCGCGGCGCGCGGCAAAGATGCGACGCGGCGGTTCATGCGCGAGGCGCGCGCGGCGACCGCGATTCAGCACCCCAACTGCATCGAGGTGCTCGACGTCTTCGAGAACGAAGACGGTACGCCCGTGATGGTGATGGAGCTTTTGAAGGGCGAGTCGTTCGCGGAACATCGCGAGCGCGCCGGCGCGCTTCGGCTCTTCGAGGCCGCGGCGATCCTCGTCCCGGTCGCCGAGGCGCTGCAGGCCGCGCACTCGAAAGGCATCGTTCATCGCGATCTGAAGCCGGACAACATCTTCGTCTCGACGGACCTCCGCGGGCAACGCGTCCCCAAGGTCCTCGACTTCGGCATCGCCAAGGTGCTCGACCCGGACAACCTCGGATCCGAGACGCACGGCCAAGCGACCAACACGGGATCGATCCTCGGAACGCCGCACTACATGTCCTACGAACAAGCGATGAGCGACAAGACGGTCGACCATCGCACCGATATTTGGTCGATGGGCGTCATTCTCTTCGAGGCGCTGTGCGGGCGGCGGCCGCTCGAGTTCGACAACCTCGGTCAGATGTACGTCGCGTTTCTCCAAGGAACGATTCCGCGCATTCGGGAGTTCGTGCCGGCGTTGCCGAGCGACGTCGGCGATCTGCTCGATCGCTGCCTACAGAAGGAGCGTGACCAGCGACTCGACTCGCTGCAGCCGTACATCGACACGCTCCGAAAGTACGTGGACGCGAGCACGCCGGGAGCCGAGGTCGGCGGCGTCGTGGTGTCCGCACCTGCAGCGGGTGGGAACGCGAACACGGCGTCGGCGTTGTCGCGATCGAGCGCCGACTTGGCGGGATCGTCGAACCGCCGCAAGACGATCGTCGCTGGCGTCGCGCTCGCGCTCATCGGCGGTGCCGCGGTGCTTTTCGTCGTTCAGAGGCAAGCCGCCTCGTCGAGTCAGGCAGTCGCGCCGACGACTTCTTCGTTGACGTCTTCCGCTCCATCCGCGGAGGTCGCGGCATCTTCGTCCGCTCCATCGCCATCGATCGTGGCGTCGAGCGTTCTCGACGCGGGCCCGAGCGTCGGCGCGCCGAGCGCGAAGCGACCGCTCCCCGGCGCGGCGCCTCTCGCGGCGGCAACGTCCGCGCGCCCGGCGACGAGCGCGGGCCCTACGCCCGCCCCCTCGCCGAACAAAGGCATCGTCGAAAAGCTCCCGTACTGATCTCGTCAGTACGGGAGAAGCATCTACGCCGCGAGGCGCCGCCGCAGCTCGACGCGAATGTCGTCGAAGCTCGGAGTGTCCATCCCGCGCGCGTGACACAGCAAAAAGAGCGCATGGTGCACTTCCGCGTCGTCCGGCGCCGCCTGCGTCCCGTCCAACCGATTGCGATCGGTCGCGAGCGCGAATGCGGCGTTGAGCTCGTCTCCACTGCACCAATCGAGGTAGGCGCTGGCCTCCTCCACGGTGAGAGTTTCGAGGCTGCGGATGCTGGGCTTCCTCTTCATGCGATTCCCCTTTTTGCCGTCGTGAGAGCGTACGTGACCATTCACGCGACGAGCTGCGTCGAGTAACGGGAAGAGTGTTGCGAACGCCATGCCGGCGTTCCATGCGGCTTCGAACTTGGCGTTCGTGACGCATCCGCGCGCAGATGCACCGAGCACTCCGCGTGCGACGCGGCCGCTCGAATAGGTGTGGTAGGTGCGGCGATTCAGCCCCTCGGCCGCGCGCTCGAGCTCGCCTCGCGAGATAGCTTCGTACGCACCGAGGCTCCGGCGTCCTTCGATTCGTCCAGGCCGCGTGCGACCGACCGCACCGACTGCGCGGCCCGTGCCCGTGCCCGAGCGTCGCGATTTGTCTGCTGCGCCTGCGTTTCGACTACTGCCAGAGTCCGGCATCACCCTCCGAGCGGCGAGACGAACGAAACCGAGCTAGCGGGGCCGAGGCAACCAACCTCAACACCTCAAAGCTAACTCGCCGTTTGCGATCCACAAACAAATTGTTGTCATCCAATCAGATGGCTCCGCTGGCATGAAGGCGCGCGCACGCTTGGGACCGATGTGGGCCCGAGCTCACTTTTGTGAGCCAGCTGGACCTTGGAGGAATATCCAACGGACCATCGCGCTGCCGGCGTGCTGCGGGTAGTCGATCCGAATCTGCCAATCGACGCTGCTGCCGGGGATCGCGCCGTAGACCGCGTCCGGATCGGTGAAGAGGTGCGCAGCGCCCGGACGAAACTGCTGGCGCACGAGGAGCGCGAGCGATCGCCGAAGCTGTCCGTCGAGCGCGTCGAGCTGCGCCTGCGGCAGTCCCGCTTTTCGCGCAGCGGAGAGCGTCGCGACCGCAGCCTCGGAGCGACTGCCGGCCGGCGTCAGACGCGGCGTGACGATCGCCGAGACGCCGTACGAACCTTCGACGTCGAACGGCGCGTCGCCTTCGCGAAACTGCATCAACCGGTTTTGCTCGTGCCAGCGAATGCAAAAGTCGAGGGCCTTCGGGTCGGGCGCAGCCTCCCAAAGATCGTCGAGCGCTTGGCAAGTCCAGTGCTCTTCACCGAAGTAGTAGCGGCTGCCGAAGAAGTGCCACGCCGGACCGACGAGATGCGCGAGGCCGCGCGACGCGGCGGCGAGATCGGCCGGATCGCCGGTGATTGCAGCGGCGCGTGCGAGGGCGAGCGTCGCCTCGCCGGAGAAGTAGAGAAACTGGACGTCGATCGGGCGGTGGCTCACGCGATCGTACTGGTGCATGAACTCGCCGTCGGCGCGCTGCTGCGTGCGGAGGAAGCGCGCGAGTTCGACGACGGTCTTTCGGTACTCGGTGGCGAGGCCGGTGCGGACGACCTCGGAGAGCGCGATCGTGGCGAGCGCCGAAGAGCCGATCTCGACGACTTCGTCGGTGCCGATGCACGTCGTATCGCCGCACGTCGTGAGCGCGCTGGAGCTCAAGAGGCTCGCGGCGCGCAGCGTCGCCGACGACAGGACGGGATCGTCGACCATCGCGCTTGCCTGCGCGAGGAAGTACGTCGCTCCCGCGTGGCGCGGCCAGTCGTATCCGGGGAGCGTGCGGTTCGTCGGCGCGTCGACGAAGTAGCGGAAGCGTCCGTCGGCGCGCACGCCGCGCGCGAGGTAACGAGCTGCGGCGAGCGCCGCGGCGCGAACGTCGGCGACGCTCAGGGACGCGGCCGTCGGTTGGGGCGCGGGCGGCGCGCCGGCGATCGTGCGCTCTACACGTATTCTGTGAATCGTCGCGCTCGACACGATCTCCGGCACCGTCGTCTGCAGTCGCTCGGCCAAGAGCGCGAGCACGAGCGGCACGTCCGCGCCGATGCTGAGACTCAGCTCGGTGAGCGTGTGCCCTTTGTCGTAGCCTTGGCGCGAGAGCAGATCGTCCGGAGTCACGTACGCGGTCGCGCCCGCGCGCGTCGCCTTCACGCCATCTTTGCCCGCGACGAGGGACATCGCGAACGCGAGCTCGGATCGCGTCGCGATCGGCCCCTCCGCGACGACTTGCTCGTGGACGAGGGTCGCCCCGGGCGTCGCTGCCATCGCCGCGTCGAGCGTCGCGTCGCGATCGCCAGGCGCCGCGACGACCGAGCGCGCGACCAGCTCGCCCTTGGCCCACACGCTCGCGATGACCTCTCCGCGTCGCTGCGGATCGATCCGCAGCCCGACGACCGAACGAACGGCGACGCATACGACGACGAGCCCGACGACGTACGCCGCGAGCAGCCGCACGAGCGCGCGCGTGGTCACGACTCCTCGCGCCGGACGCCAGCGCCTTCGGTGCGCGACGCGCCCGGTGCGCGCGCTCCGAGCCACACGAGCTGTGCTGCCGGGAGAACGACGAGGTACGGCACCGCGAGCGCCGCGACGAGCGTCAGGATGACGGCGCCGCCGCGCCCGACTGGCCCATAGATGCCGCTCAAGTAGCTCGCGGTCACCGCCAAGCCCGCGATGAACACGAGCCCGACGACGAGGACGACGAACGCCGTCGCACGCGCGACGCGATCCGCCCACGGTTTCCCGGTGAGGAGACCGACGCCCGACGCGGCGAGCAGCGCAGCGACGATCGCGCCGCCCACGTCGATCGGCATCCAACGCGCCGGGAGGCCGACGAAGACGCCGAAAATGACGACCGCCGCGGCGACGACGTTGGCGACGCCGAACGCGCGCGTGATGCGAGGGGAGCTGTCGTTCGGCACGGTGTGCTTGGGTTACTAGGAAGCGCGCTGGAGCAGAAGGAGAATCAAAACTGCCCGTACACGAACGGCTCGGCCTTCGCGCCCGCCGCGAGGTGAACGCCGCACGCTGCCGCCGCGAGGACGATCCCCTGCGCGACGGCAGGCGCGCGCGCGAACTGCTCCTTCCACCACTCGTCGACGCGCTTCGGCAGGAAGTGGAGCGCCATCGCGACGATCACCAATGCGACGATCTTCGGCGGCAGATTGGTCGTCCCGAACGTCATCGCGCCGAGGCGCTCGAGCATCAGCGTCGCGTGCCCGAACGTCTTCGCGCGGAAGAAGATCCACGCGAAGCACACGAAATGGAACGTGAGGAGCACGCCGAGGACGCGCCCGCCGAGACCCGGCGTCGCCTCGCCGCGCGAGCGTTGCCACATGCGCGTCGCCGCGAGCACGACGCCGTGGAGCGCGCCCCACACCACGAAATTCCAGCTCGCGCCGTGCCATAGCCCACCGAGCACCATCGTGATGAGCAAGTTGCGGTACGTCTTCCACGGCGCGCCGCGCGATCCGCCGAGCGGCTTGTAGAGGTAATCGCGCAGCCACGTCGACAGCGAGATGTGCCAGCGATGCCAGAACTCTTGGACGTTGTGCGCGGTGTAAGGCGCGTCGAAGTTCTTCGGCAGCGTGTACCCGAAGAGCTGCGCGCTCCCAAGAGCGACGTCCGTGTATCCGGAGAAGTCGACGTAGATCTGAATCGCGTAGGCGTACACGGCGAAGAGAACTTCGATCGACGAGAAGCGCTCCGGGTTGTCGAAGACGCGGTTGACCATGTTGACGGCGAGGTAGTCGCCGATGACGACCTTCTTCGCGATCCCCGTCGCGATGAGCCAGAGGCCGCGCGACTGCGCCGCCCAATCCGGCGTCGGCGTCCCGACGAACTGCGGGAGCATGTCCTTCGGCCGGACGATCGGACCTGCGACGAGGTGCGGGAAGAAACAGACGAAGAGGAGGTAGTCGAGGTAGCGCTCGGCGGGCGGGAGCTCGCGACGATAGACGTCGATCGTGTAGCTCATCGTCTCGAACGTGAAGAACGAGATCCCGAACGGGAGAACGAGGCGAAGGTGCGTCACGTTCACGTGCCAGCCCGCCGCCTTCGCGACGTGGGCAATCGTGTCGGCGCCGAAGTTCCAATACTTGAAGATGCTGAGGACGCCCAAGTAGTAGACGAGCGACACGAGGAGCAGCGCGAGCCGCGCGCGGGGATTTTGGATCGTGCCGAGCGCGCGACCGATCCAGAAGTCGAGCGTGCTCCCGACGAAGATGATGCCGAGGCAGAGGACGCTCCATCCCCAAGGGCCGAGCGGCACGGGTTGCTCGAGCGCCGTGTCGTACGTGCCGTAGAAGTAGAAGCCGTAGCTCGCGGCGATGAGAAAAAGGATGCGCGCGAGTCGGCTCCGCCGGACGAGCCAGAAGACGATGAACGTGGCGACGAGGAACGCGCCGTAAAGCGGACTGTTGAAGAGCACTCCGCGACATCGTTAGCGAAGATCGCGCGAAGCGGCCAGAACGCGGCGAGCGTGCCGTCACGAAGCGAACGCGCCGGCGCGTCACACGGGAAAAAGAGCGCTCGCGCCACGGCCGGCATTTTGCTGATGCGTACGGTATGCGCGCGGCGCGCGCCCCTTGAACAACGGAGGTCGGACGATGAGATCGTTTGCCGTGATCACCATGGCGTCACTCGCGACGGCGGGAGTGGGAGTGAACGCGTGCGGCGGAACCTCGAACGAGGCACCGACGGCGGGCGCGCTCGACGCTTCGGTCGAGAGCTCGGTCGACGGAGCGATCGACGCCGCGTCCGACGCGGCGATCGGACGCTGTGGACCGTTCGCCGATCCGGACCCCGCCGGAGCGGTTTGCTCGCGCGCCGAGGCGGCGATGCGATGGGCCGTGATGCGGACGCTGCCGATCGTTCCGCCGTTCCGGGCCGCCGGGCTCGATCTGCGCGGGCCGCACGGCGTCGGTCTCACGCTCGCGGAGGCGGAGCATACGCTCTGTGCGTCACCCGACGCGGGTCGATCCGATGGCGGTGTCGCGGGGACTTCGTGGGGCGAAAGCGACGAGGTGCTGTTCCACATCTCGCGCGGCGACGCGGGCGTCACGCGATTCCTTGCCCTGACGAAGCGGTACGCGGGCGCGATCGACTTCGCGAGCTCCGGTCGACAGCATACCTACCGCGTCGCGATCGGCGAGCAGCTCACGCGCGACGGTGCGCCGTTCGTCCTCGATTGGTCGTCGCCGTCGCACCTCCTCGCGATCGACGAGATCTTGGGCGCGATGATGGCGACGTTCACGCCCAACGAGCCGCTCCCGCCGTCGCCGATCTGCACGTGGACGATGTCGCCATCGCCCTCCACGAAGCATTGCATCCTCGGCTCGTACGGCAACACCGCGTACTTCCACTTCCCATTGGTCGGCGTCGCGGTCTTCATCAACGACAAGAGCGCCGCGCAACCGGGGCCGAGCACGCCTGTCCGCATCGACTTGAGCGGGCCGTCGAAGCCCTGCGACGCGCCATAGCGTCGCTTCGACCGCGTCCGCCGACCCGAAAAGGTGAACCCCGCGCGCCACTGCGCTACCAATCAACTCGATGCACCCGCTCCTCGGCAAGACGACGCTCACGCTTCTCGTGATGGCCGGAGCGCTCTCCATCCCGTACGCCTCGCCGAAGATGCGCGCCCTCCGCGTCGTCCACGCGCCGTGGGACAAGGACGCGCCGATCGCCGCGACGAACGACGCGCCGCCCGAGCCCGCGACGAGCGCCTCCGTCGGATCGCAATCGCTCGGGGCGTCGACGAACCAAGCGACCGTGTCGAACTCGCTCCCGACCGAAGCGACGACGAAGCCCGAAGCGCTGGATCCCGCGGTGCTCGCGAAAATCGCCGGCTCGCTCGCCGTCGAAGATCCGACCGGGCACGCGCTCGATGCATTCTACACACAGCTCGCGAAGACCGCCCGCAAGGAGCCGGGCGCGGTCACGCGCATCCTCCACTACGGGGACTCGGTCGTCGCGAGCGACTTCATCTCGGGCACCGCGCGGCGGCGCATGCAGGAGAAATTCGGCGACGCGGGGCACGGCTTCATTCTCGCGGCCAAAGCGTGGGATTGGTATTTTCACAACGACGTCGCGTTTCACAACGACGGCGACTGGAAAGCGTCGAAGCTCGCAGGCCCCATCACCGACGACGGGATGTACGGGCTCGGCGGCGTGTCGATCCAATCGTACGGCGGCGGCGTCTCGCACTTTGGCACGATGAGCAAAGGCGACTTCGGACGGAAGGTGTCGAGGTTCGACATCTATTACTTGGAGCAACCGGGCGGCGGCGATCTCGAGATCAAGATCAAGATCAAGGGCGGCGATACGCAGAAGCTATCGACCAAAGGCGAAAAGAAGGCGTCGAAGATCTTCTCGGTGAAGGTGCCCGACGGCGAAGCCACGATGAGCATTCGCGCGCTGTCGAACGTCCGCCTCTTCGGCGTCGCGCTCGAACGCGACGTGCCGGGCGTGACGTACGACGCGCTCGGCGCGCACGCGGCGATGGCCGTGTACTGGAAGCGGCAGGATCCGCAGCACTGGAAAGACCAGATGGATCTGCGAAAGCCGTCGCTCGTCGTCGTCCAATACGGAACCAACGAGAGCGATCTCTGGAAAATCGATTGGGACGAATACGAGAAGAACCTCGGCGACGTTCTCGACATGATCAAGACGGCGGCGGGCGGCGCGTCGGTGCTCGTGATGGCGCCGATGGATCGCGCCGAGCGCGGGACAGGCGGCGCGCTCGTGACGAAGCCGGTCGTGCTCAAGCTGCGCGAGGTGCAAATGCGCGTCGCGCGCGCGAAGGGGCTCGCGTTCTGGGATACGTTCACGGCGATGGGCGGCGAGGGATCGATGGCGAAGTGGGTGAAGTCCGAGCCGCAGCTCGGCGGCGGCGACCTCACGCACCCGACGCCGGCAGGCGCCGAGGTGCTCGGCAACTTGTTCGCGAAGGCGCTCATCTCCGGCTACGACGCGTACGCTTCGGCGCATCCATGATTTTTTTTCACCGCCAAGGCGCAAAGACGCCAAGAGTTTTTTGGAAAGAATGCAGATCGATCCTCTCGCCTTGGCGTTTTGGCGTCTTGGCGGTCCAAATCCTTCTCGCGACCGCGTGCGGGCCGAGCAAGCCTGCGAACGCGCCGGAGCATCCCGCGGCGGCGTGGACGGCGCCTGCGAGCGCGGGTGGGTTCGGCGGACCCGCGGTCGATGCCTCGCGCGCGATGCTCGCGGCGGCGCAGGGGCGAACGTACGATCCGGGGTGGAACTGCGCGGATCCGAACGCGGACATTCGCGGCACGTCGGCCGAGACGAAGCAGCGCGTCGCGCCGCTCGGGGCGATGGCGTCGATGGTGCTCGCGGCGGTGAAGCTGACGCTCGTCGCGCCCGCGAAGAGCGACGTCAACGTCGCCGACGTGCCGGACTATCCGGGCAAAGGGCCGGTGCGCGTCTTCCTGCACGGCTACGCGATGGTGTCGCCCGAAGGGCACGTCTCGTGGGCCGACGTGAACGGATATCTCGCCGCGCTCGAAGAGCCGAACCCCGAACGCGCGCCGATCAAATCGCTCGCGGCGCCGCTTCGCGCGGAGCTCGAGCGGCTCGTCGAGTCCGCGTCGTCGCCGTCGTGCGGCGTGGCCGTCATGAGCGAAAAGGATCTCGACGCGCTCCCCTACCCGCTGCAAAAAGACGAACGCGACGTCATTCTTGCCAAGCTCGGCCAAGTGACGCGCGCGCTACCGAAGACGTGCAAGACCGCGGCGAGCGCGGACGGCGCGTGGGAGGTGCACTTCAGTCACCTCGAGACCGTCGTGCGCGGCGGCTCGACGCTCGCGACGCTCCGCTCGAAGCTGACGATTCAGAACGGCGCGCTGTGCCTCGGTCGCGTCGAGGTCGTGAAGGTCGTGACGATCGCGCCGTGACGCTCAGGCGTCGCACACTTCGTCGAGGAGGTTTCGCTCCGAGACGATGCGGCGGCCCATGAAGATGTACATCGCCGGCACGAACGCGAGACCCGTGAGCGCGACGACGATCGGCGGGATGAGAAAGAGGACCGCGCCCGGGACGGCGCCGGCGAGAATCGTGAGGCCGAACGCTTTTAGCCAATCGTTGTGAACGCCGCTGGCGATGTGAGCGGTATCGCGCACGGCGAGCTTGCGGCCGAAGCGCAGCGCGCAGATCGCGAGGACGAGGTGCGCGTGACCGACGATCGCGACGCTGACGCCGATCCACTCGTCGTACGATTTGGCCGTGAGCCCGCCGCCGCCCCGCGCGAGAAAATGCCCGACGACGAAATGGATCGTGAGCGGCGCGAGGAACGACAGCATCACGAGAGGCAGCGCCACGCTCCACGACTCGAGCCGCTGCGCGGCATGCTCGAGGAGGTATGCGGGGCGCGACGTCTCGAGTCGCGCGAGATCGTGAACCGCATCGCCGCGGCGCGTGAGAGGACGCGACAGCATGCGGCTCAAGGAGTGCGACGCGGTGAGGCGCGCGAACAGATACGCGACGAACGCTGCAGGCCAACACGCGAGGAGTCCGAGCGTCAGCTTTCCGTCGTACTCGCTCGAGCCGAAGAACTTTCCGTTCGAGAGCATTCCCACGGCGGCCGCGACGAAGACGAAGACGGCGCCGAGCGTTCCAACGCCGCCCGCGATCGTCCGCGCGAACCGCCGCGTGTAGACGACCCGCGCGTACACCAGCGACGCGATCTCCTGCGTGCGCCGCTCCGCGAGCTCCGCGAAACGCGACGCAGCGACATGCTCCAGCCCTCGATAGGCAAGCGACATTGGCGAGTCCCTCCGCGCTTTCTAGAGGAGCAATCGCCCTGCCAACGCAGATCCGCCGCTCCGCCGTAAGGGAACGGACGGACGCACGAAAACATTGCGGCGAATCGTCCGCAACGCGCATCGATGTCGCGGAATGGGACCTACGGTCGCGAGGTCGGCGCGAGGCCGCTGTCGGCGCGCCACACCGCGTACGCGCGGAGGAGATCGCTGACGAGGGCCGTCGCGAGCGCGGTGTAGCCGTCGCGCGTGAGGTGCACGCGATCTTTGCCCGCGCGCGGGTGCGGCTCCTTCGCCCAGACGGCGATCGTCCCCTGCCCGCCCATCGCTTCGAGCTGATCGTAGAACGCGCAGCCCGCCGCCTCGGCGACGCGCCGCTGCGAGTCGACGATCTCGACGAGCTTCTGCGCCGTCTTCCAGTCGTCCTTCGTCCCCTTCGTCAACGCCGCGCGGTCGGGCGGACCGAGCAAGAGGCACGACGACGCCGGCACCGCGCGCGCGACGCGCCCGAGCAAGTCGACGAGCTTCCGCTCGTACTCGGCCGCACTGAGCCGCTCGAGCGACTCGTTCGTCCCGTACGCGAGCACGACGACGTCCGGCGCGCGGTGCTTCAGCTGTTCGGCGAAGTGCGCTTCGTTCCACGCGAGCGCCGTGTGGATCTGCGCGCCGTTGATCCCGAGCGCGTCGACCATGACGCCGGCCGCAGAGCGATCGAGCGTGACGCCGTAGAGGCGGACGTCGCCGTCGCCCATCGCACGCACTTCGATCTTGTGCGGCCCCTCGGCGACATCGAAGGCGCGCCACGCCGACTGCCGCTTCGCGCCGCCGCTCGCGATCTTCGCGGACTTCGCGCCGTCGATGAAGACCTCGAAGCTCCCGCCGCGCGGCTGCTCCAAGTACGCGAGCTCGAGCCGCGACGCAGAGGCCGTCGCGTCGAGCCATGCTTTCGCGTCGCGCTGCGACGACTCGATCGCGATCCCGAGGAGCCCGTAGCTCCCGTCGCCGAGCCCGTGCTTCCCCTTTTCGGGCGCGAACTCCTTCGTCATGCCGGTGTGGATCGCGTCCTGCGTGTACTTCCTCCACGGCTTGCCGATCGAAACGAAGCCGCGACCGCCGTCGCCGAAGCGCTGCTGCAGCGCGCGCCGCACCGCGGACGTCGGGAGATCGCTCGCGGTGTGCGAGTCGCCGTACTGAACGATGCGAACGTCGTCGTGCGCGTGCCCGTCTTCGAGGCGCGCGAGCGATTCGTAGAAGTGGCGGAGGAGGTGCGGGCCGCGAAGCGACCCGATCGGCGTCGTGCGCATCGCCGAGCCGCCGTCGGTGACGACGACCGGGCCGTCGGGCGTCGCATCCGGGGACTCGGCGTCGGGGATCGGCAGCGCGGCGGGAGGCTCGGCAGGCGACGCTGCGGGACGCGCGACGTGCGGCGTGCTGACCGGATCGCTTGCCGCGGTCGGCGGGCGATTCGTGCCGGAGACGCCGAGCTCGGGTGATCCGCAGCCGAAAACCAGGGGCAAGACGGCTGCGAAAAGCGCGGTACGCACGGTCGATCCGATCGTGGCACAGCGCTCGTTTGAAGCGCGAGTTTGTTTCATCGATACTGCGGTCCGTGTTCGATCTCGGCCCGCGCTCTCGCGTCCTTTTTGCCGCGGCGTGGCTCGTCGTGCAAGGGGCGCTCGTGGCGACGGCGGGCGGACGCTCGGACAACGCGTTCGGCTTCCGGATGTTCAACGAGTCGTCGACGCTGAACGTCCACCTCTCGCGGCGCGTCGACTCGATGGCGGGGCACGGGACGGTGCTCGTGCCGGTCGTCGACGGCGAGTGGGTCGCGCGCGATCGCGACGGTCGTCCGCACCGAATCAAGTGGCGCGATCGCGTCCACGAAGGGGGGCTCTCCGCGTTCGGTCGGACGATCCACGCGTCGTACGGCTCGGCCGCGCAGCTCGCGCGACTTCAGCTCGCGCTCGACGACGTCGCCGCGCACCTCCAAGAGGACGTCGAGACGCGCGCGCTCGTCCTCGAGGTCGACGTGCGCAAGAACGGACGCGAGCCGTACGTCGTGCGCAAGGAGAGCGCGCCGCGATGATGCGCGCCCTCCACGACTGGCGCACGGAGATCGGCAACGCGAGCACGCTCGGCGTCGCGCGGATCGCGATCGGCGTCTGCCTCTTCTTCCACGCGCTCCGCGCGGGCCACGATCTCACGACCGTCGGCTACTTCGCCGACGCGTTCCACGCCGCGATGATCCCGGAGCGCTTCGTCGCGTCGCGTCTCGTCTACTCGATCATCGTCGCCGTCGAGCTCCTCCTCGCGATCCTCGTGACCGTCGGTCTTCGCCCACGCGCCGCGCTCTTCGCCGCGACATTCCTCGGGCTCTACGTCATCGCGTGCGATCGCGTGCAGTACCACCACAACCGCTACGCGCTCCTCTGCTTCGCGTTCTTGCTCTCGTTCTCGCCGTGCGATCGCGCGCACGTGATCACCGGAACACCGCTCGCCGTCGGCGCGCGCACCGGTCCGCTCTGGGCGCAGCGACTCGCGCAGGTCCAGCTCTCGATCATCTACATCGCTTCGGGCGGCTCGAAGCTCCTCGATCCGGATTGGCGCGACGGCCTCGTCATCGGCGATCGGTTCGCGCGCTACGGGCACCAGGCGCTCGAACGCGGCGTGCCGCAGGCGCTCGTCGACCTCATGTCGCGCCCGCTCATGACGAGCGGCCTCGCGAAGCTCGCGATCGCAACCGAGCTCCTCCTCGCGATCGCGCTCTGGCAACGCCGCACGCGCGTCTTCGCGTTGTGGTGGGGCGTCATGTTTCATCTCACGATCGAGGTCACGAGCAAGGTCGAGATCTTCACGGTGCTCACGTTCGCGATCTACGTGCTCTTCGCGACGCCGGACTACCGAGCGAGGAAGTTCTTTTACGACCGCGCGCGCCTGCGCGGGAAAGTGACGGCGCGCATCGTCACGCTGCTCGACTGGCTCTCGCGCTTCGAGATCAAGGCGTGGGAGCCGGACGCGCTGAGGACCGGGCATTCGATCGTGATCGTGCGGCGCGATGGGACGAAGGCGACGGGCATCCGCGCGCTCGCGATGATCGCGCGCTGCACTCCATTGCTCTTTCCGCTGTGGCTACCGCTCGCGGTGATCGCGAGCTTCACGAAGGGCGGCGACGCGAGCGCGCGGGCGTGACGCCGCGTTTCGCGCGCGGGAGATCGCGGTCGCCCGTTACCGCACGTTCACGCACCACGCCGCGTGCGCCTGTTTCTGCCGAGCGCGCGATGGTACGAATGTTGGTTATGGGGGCCGCATGAACATCGGACGCTGGATCGCTTTGGTCTCGGGGGCAGGGATGTGGATCGCGGCGTGCGGAGGCACTTCGGCGAACGGAGGGACCGCGCCGCCCGTTGTCGCGGGAGACTTCGTGAGCTCGTGGGCACACTCCATCTGCGACAACCTCGCGGCGTGCTGCGCGAAAGAGGGGATTGGCTACGACGCGAACAACTGCCTGACCGCAGCCGAGGGGCTCATTCAGGTGGGCGTGAACCAGGCTACGGCGGCTGGCGCCACGTACGATCCGGCAGCCGCTGGCGACTGCATCGCGCAATCGCGCGCCGCAGCGATCGCCTGCAACGACACCACGCAGAGCAAGAACGACGTGAACTCGGCGTGCAACCGCGTCTACAGCGGGAAAAAGAAACCGGGCGAGAGCTGCACCAGCTCGACGGATTGCGCGGCATCGGCGGACGGGCAAGTCACGTGCGACCAATGGTCGAGCAGCAGCCTCGACGGCGGGACGACGAGCGGATCGCTTTGCCAAGTTCGCAAGACGCCGACGGGTGGAGAGCCGTGCGGAAGCACGGGCGGTGCGCCTCCGGCGGTCATCGGCGTGTGCGACTACGGCGCGAGCGACACGTTCGCGTGCGACTCCGCGTCGCACACGTGCGTCCCGCGCGCGGCGGTCGGAGCAGCGTGCACGTCGTCCGATTCGTGCGTGACGACGGCGTACTGCTCGAGTCAGAGTCAGAAGTGCGTGGCGCGCGTCGGCGTCGGCGGCGCGTGCACCAACTTCGGGAGCGAGTGCGACGCGACGTCGCGCTGCGACATGAACACGAAGCTTTGCGTCGCGAAGCTCGCCGACGGCGCGGACTGCACGACCGGCACGGACTGCACCGGCGGTCGCTGCTCCTCCCGCAAATGCCGATCGTCGTCCTACGCCGACCCGTCGTTGTGCGGCGGACTGGCGCACTGACGCTCGGCCATCGCGGGCGATGCCCTACGCGGGCACGATCCAACTGAGCACTCCCCCGCTCCCGCCGAGATGAATCGACTGCTCCACGAACGGCGCGCTTCCTCCCCACGCTGCGCCCGGCACTTCGCGCGCTTCGCCGCCGCGGTCTCGCTTCGTCGCGAGGACGCGCGCGGCGAATGTCGCGTCGTGGAGCGCGCGCTTCTTTACGATGCGGCCGGGGAACGCGCGCGTCTCCGGCGCCCACTTGATGCGGCCCTCCGGTGACGTGAGGACGCCCGCGCACGGGATCCCCGCGGCGTCGGCGAGCTGCACGTAGCGGATGAACGTCACTTCGAGCGACATGCGGACCGTGCGCGCGAGGCGCTCGACGTCGTCGAGCGACGGACGCAGCGCCGTCGCGTACGCCGCCGCGAGCCACGCCGGCGCCATCAGCGCGCGCCCGAAGT
>JAYVXB010000418.1:0-5149 GCA_043785585.1 Deltaproteobacteria bacterium
CAAGTTCGAGCTCGAGGATCGCGACGCGATCCTGAAGGAGGCCATGGCGATCGACGTCATCGCGATCCCGAGCGCGACGTTCAAGAAGCTCTACAAGACGAAGCTCGCGTACGCGCTGCTCGGCAACGTGCCGCCGGAGACGCAAGAGGTCATCCGCGAGGAGATCGAGGACGGCGTCGAGCACGAGGACGAGATGCGCGAGCTCGTCGACGAAGCGGCGCGGGAGAACGGCGTGGACCCGGCGGTGGCGTAGCCGATGCAGAATATCGAGCGTGCGGTGGCCATGGCTGCCGCAGCGATCCTTCTCAAACGCGAACGCCGTTCGGCACGCACGCTTCTCAAGAGCGAGGGCCGAATGCTCGCGCGGCTCCGCGGCGCCGCTCGCCCCGTCATCGCGCGCGCCACGGGCGCGCTGGAACACGGCGATCGGCGCCAGGCGATGGCGACCGTGCGCCGCACCGTGCCGCTTCTTCAGCGCTCGGTCGAGCGAGCTATCGCGGACGGTCGCGCCGACACGCGCGCGCTGGCTCGTCGCGACCTTGCCACCGAGCTTCCGGCCGCCGAGCCCTCCGCCCTGTCGGGTCGCGAGGAGGACGACGCGGCGTCGGCGCACACCGCGGCGGCGTCCTACGCTTCGGCGTGGGGCGCCGCCGCGATGGCGGCGGTCATCGCGGAGTCGGACGAACCGGTCGGGACGCAAGATCATCGCCTTCGCCGCACCGCCGCGACGGAGAGCGCGGCGGCATTCAACGACGAACGGCGCCGTCTCTACGACGAGCTCGACGACGCGCCGGGCATGTTCAAGGTCTGGAGCGCGGTCCTCGATCGCAAGACGTGCCACTTCTGCTTCGGCAAAGACGGGCAGACGGCGAGGCTTCACGCGAGCCTTGGTGAGACACCGCCGGTGCACCCATTCTGTCGGTGCACGATTGAGCTCGTTTCTTTAAATCTTCGCGATTTTGGCGAGATCAACCTGAAAGAGTTTCAGGCTGCTTTCCGCGAAGAACTGCTGAAATCACGCTCGTCGCATGCCGACCGTCGGAGTGTAACTAGGAGGAAGTAACTTTCTCTTTGAAAATGTATCTTGCGAGGCGCGCGGCATGACCTCGCGCGGGTTGTAGGCGAGCTTCATCGAGTGCTGGGCCGCCCATCCGAGGAATCTGCATACCGTGAGGTCTCCGGCGTCGGCGGCCATCGTGCCCGCCGTGACGCGCAGCAGGTTCGCTGAGATCGGTCGACCGCACACGCGTTTGGTCACCATGCGGATGGTGCGGGCGAAGTTGTTCGCGTTCATTGGAGCGCGGGTGTTGCGCCAGCTCCCGCTGACGAAAAGGTACGGGTTGGCAGAATCCTTGATCCGTCTTGCACGGGCGTCCAGGACGTCGTCCAACAGCTTGCCCAACCACCGATACTTCGCAGTCGGAAGGATGACGAGCGAAGGGCGTCCCGCGGAGCGCGGCGTGTCGCCCACGCCGGGCACGGGCTCCACCGTCAGGTGGAATTGGCGTGCGACGTAGCCGATGGCGCGAACGCGCGTGAGCTCGAAGTTGCGGAACGCGTGGAACATCACCAGGTAGAGCAGGAGCGCCGGTTCTGAACTGATGTGCCCGCGGACGATTGCTGCGACCAAGGCGCGGAAGTCTCTCGGATCACAGATACGAACGTGCACCGGGGCGGTTGGCAGCAAGCCCGGAACCGGAACGTGCAACGTCAGTCGCTCGCGACGTAGCCACATGAAATAGCAGCGGAGGCGCTGGCGTGTCGCTTCGATGCTACCCGCGGCGACACCGCTTCGACGCCGGTGGACGACGTACCTCCTCCATGTATCGGATGTGACCTGGCTTGGATCGCTCGTGCCAGCGCCGACGAGCCAGTCCCATAGACGGGCCAACTCCAGCGCGTACGAACGAAGGGTATTGGGCCGCCGTCCGCGGCGTTCCAGGTCCGTCAAGAATCGACGATTGATGGAGACGATCCGCTCCGGGCCCGCGGTGATCAGCCTGCGGGCGATGACCTCCGCCGAACGAGGGTCCTCGCGACGTGGCAGATCACCGTCCGCTTCCAGAACCTCGCCGACGCGGACGAGGGCTGTGAGAATCCGACGGGTCCACCGACCACCACGCTGGCTGACGGCCTGCTTCGCCGCGGCGAGGCCCGCCGAAGTGTCCAGCGGAACCGTCGAGCGAGACAGGTAGTACGCGAATGCCTGGACAACTTGTACGGCGGTGATCGTCGGTCGGCCGCGGAGATAGAAATCTGCGAGGCGGCGGAGCAGTCGTCGCTTGCTCTCGTCGCGCGTAACGAAGTACTCGAGCACGACTTCGATCTGCTCGGCGGCGGAGCCGGCGCACTTCGGGGAGCGGCTCTCAAGGACGCCGGTGGCGACGAGCCCATCGCATGCTCGGTGGAGCGCCCAGGAGGCCTGATGCCTCGTGCCCGGGGTCAGCCTGTCGAGAACCGCGCGAAGCTCGTGCACGTCAAGCCACGTGGGAGCCGATGCGATCGGGAGCGCAGCATTGAGAAGGTGCCCCATGGCGCGCGTCCGGCCGGAGCTGGCAGCCGTGAGTCCCGCGGAGCGCTCGACATGATCGACGGCATCGAAGAACGCCCGTCTACCGTCATCGGTGAACGTGAACCGCGACCGGAGCTTGGCGTAGCGTACGGGAAGAGTGCGTTTCCCGATGCATTCCGCGCATTGAACGAGACGAACGTTTTCGATTCGCCGTGTGCGCTTGCACCGCCGGCAAACGGATCGGTCGCGGTGCCGCAATGCCGGCTTGGTTTTCATTTCCTGCGCCGCTATCGCCGTTTCTTTTTCGGAGCGGCGTTCTTCGACGGGCCAGAGAACGAGTCCGGGTCAGGGAACTCGGTGAACTCGCGCGGCTTCTTTCTGCGTCCGTGCCCGGGATAGAGCCGATGGGGCGCCCGCTTCCGCGCTTGGCCAGGAACGACGTCGCAGAAGTCGCTGAGCTTGCATTGAAAGGTCGCGCAGATGGCCTCGATGGTGGAGAGTCGAAGCGCCCGTGGTGTGCGGGTCATCAGGGTGCTCAGCGCCTGCGCCGTCAAGTCGATGCCGGTGACCTCGAGAATTCGACGGCGAACATCCGCTGGCCGATAGAGGTCGTGCGTGACGGCAAGCCATTTCCGAAGTGTCCATTGAAGGGGCACGCTCTACTCCTGTGGAAGGAGGCCGTGGAGAACCGAGTCCATGACCTTCTCGTGATACGCCCGCGTGTGGCGAATGTAGCGTGACAGCGTGCTCGGAGTGCTGTGACCGAGCATCTCGGCCAGCGTGTGGTCGTTGCCACGGTGCTCCTCGGAATAGATGGTGGCGAACGAGCGGCGGAGGCTGTGCCATCCAAAGCGCGGAGGAATCCGCCCCCCCTTCAGCCTCACGACGCGCGCCATGCTGCGTATCGCGTAGTGCGCGGCGCCGACGGTGAGCGCACCGCCGCGCTCCGAGAGAAAGAGAAAAGGGGAGGTGCTCCATCCCGGAAACTGCGGGCGCACGGCGGCGACGAAGTGTCGAACCGTCGCCTGAGCGAACGGCGTGAGGATCGTCTGTCGAACGCGCGGCCCCGACCCTCGCGTCCCCTTGCCCGCCCGTGTTTGTACGCGTGCACTGTCGAACAGGAGATCCCGGTTGATTTCGAGGGACCGAAGCTCGCGCTGACGAAGCCCCGATTCGGCGCCCAGCACGAACATCGTGTAGTCCCTCGCCGCGGTGAGGGGCCGACGCGCTTTCTTCATCGCCTTCGCGAGCGATACATACGCGTCGCGGAGCTCCGAGCGCGTGAGCGGGGCGTCCTCTTTGCGACCTCCCCACGCGTGAAGGGGATAGTCATATTCCAGAACCGGCTGCTCGATGGGACCGTACCGAGCCTGGATCGTCACGCCGTCGGCGCCGGGAACGTACGGCCACGCGAGCACGTACTCGAAGAGACGTCTCAAGATCCCAAGATGACCGCGCATTGTCGCGCCGGCGGCGCCCGTCCCTGCGAGGTGCTTCGCGTATGCAACGATACGCTCGCGGCCTCGCACTGGCGCCATCGCGTCCCAAACGAAGAGAGGTCGGCCCGCGTGTCCACATCGGTCGAACCACGCGTTGAGCAGCGCGGCGTCACGCTCCGACGTCTCGGCGGTGTGGTTTCGAGTGATGTGCGTGTCCAGGTACGCCGCGATGATAGCGCGATGATCGCGGAGCTGCTCACCAAGACTCGGACGCCCCTGCTCATTCGAGACAACGACCCGCAGTGGCTTCGACATCACTCGCTCCGCCTCCAACGCGGCCGACGCCGCCGACGCGACCGACTCCGCCCACGCGCCCGACGCTGCCGACTCCGCCCACGCAGCCGACTCCGCCGACTCCGCCCACGCAGCCGACGCCGCGAGACCCTCGCAGGTAGGTACGTTGGCCACAAGTTAATCTTTCAAAATGAAAGGGTAACCATAGCCCAACCCCGCGATGCGCCGGGCGGCGAGCCACGAAGTGGAGATCCGCGAATAGCGCGAACTCCGCACTTCTTCACTATACGGGTGCCGCATCCCGAGCGCCTCGAAGACATCGCGTTCGACTACGACGCGCTGAAGCGCGAGATCGCGGACGTGATTCGCGAGCGGCGCGTAGTGAGCGACCGGCACGCCAGCGCGTTCGTGCGCGGCTCGATGGGCGCGCGGCGATCGCCCGAAGTGCTCACCGAGAAGTTGCGGCGCGGCGCGCATCACCGCTGAGGCGCGTCAGCTGTGATGCGCGACCCGCTACTTGTGTCCTTGCCGCGCCGCCTGCTGCTGTTGCTGGCTTGCCATCAGTACGGCGATCGCGCCGCCGCTCGCGGCTGCGGCGCCGCCGCCCTGTCCCTGCCCACGCTTGGGCTCGCAGACGCAACCAACGGAACCTAGGATGACGACCACGGCCGACATCTCCAGTCCGGCGTTCTTGCAGATGCCTTGACAGTCCGCGGCTGCGTTTGCGGGCATCGAGGTGCCGGCAAGCGGCGCGGTGGCCTGGCACGCGACGAGCGTGGCGACGACGGCGAAGAAGCCGATCGAGCGGGCGATGATTCTCATGCACCTGAAGATACACGCCTTCACGCGGCACGGATCCGCGCGCGGGCACGAGGAGGTCCATCTTGGAACCGAAGGATCCGCA